>CAZATW010000058.1:0-16319 GCA_964488185.1 uncultured Coprococcus sp.
AATGCAGTAGTGGTTGAAACAAGAATCCCCTTGCTTTAGCTATGGGGAGTATCAAATATACTTATAATAACAGGGGAAATGCATTGCAAATATGTATGACAGTATGTCTTTCCTCACGAATGAAAGGAAAAAGCAAAAATGATAAAAATAGATTTAATTACCGGTTTTTTAGGCTCAGGGAAAACTACATTTATTAAAAAATATGCCCGGTATCTTATGGACAAAGGGATGAACATCGGAATTTTGGAAAATGACCATGGCGCCGTCAATGTAGATATGATGCTCTTACAGGATTTACAGGGAGATAAATGTGAACTGGAGATGGTTTCCGGTGGATGTGATGCTGACTGTCATAGAAGACGTTTTAAAACAAAACTGATTGCGATGGGGATGAGTGGTTATGACTATGTACTTGTGGAGCCGTCAGGTATTTTTGATGTGGATGAATTTTTTGATGCGTTGTATGAAGAGCCGTTATGCAAATGGTATGAAATCGGAAATGTAATTGCGATTGTGGATGCTACATTAGAAGAGAATATGTCTGAACGGTCAGATTTTCTGTTGGCTTCGCAGATTGCAAAGGCAGGTAAAGTGATTTTCAGTAAATGTCAGGAGGCGGCCGAAGAGGAGATAAATAATACCATTGCCCATATGAATAGGGCAATGGAACAGGTTCAATGTAAACGGAGATTTAGTCAGGATATATTATGCAAGGACTGGGACGAATTTTCTGAGAATGATTTTGAAGATATTCTGCATAGTGGGTATGTCGTTGAAGATTATGTGAAATCATATGATGATGAGGATGGTTATTCAACACTCTATTTTATGAATATTCGCATACCGGAGAAAATGCTTCGTGATAAGCTCGAGGGACTGTTGAATGACCCAGCTGTTGGAAATATATTTAGAATTAAGGGCTTTATGATGATTTCCGACGGCAAATGGATAGAGCTTAATGCAACACAGAAGAACATTACGATAAAGCCAATCAATAAGGGACAGGAAATCATTATTGTAATTGGAGAAGATTTGAACGAAGAAGCAATCAGAGCCAGATGGCAGTAACAAAAATTTACAGTGCCTTTATAATCTTTCCACTTGCCACATCATATGATATATAGTATAATGAATTCACAATCTGAAATGTATTAAGATTCTTGTGATTTTGAACCTACATTTGAATAAAAGGGATTCCTAATTACTGTTTTTATGTCAGGCCTCTACAAGTGGAAGGCAGAGACTCAGTTGCGGTTGCCCACCTAGCGTTGCTAGGACTCAAAATACAAGAGCGCATTTCAGACTGTATACAAAAGATAAAAAGCAGCATATATATGCTGCTTTTTCGTTGTTGCCGTGTATCCGGATGGTGTTGCCGGTGGCAGGGCTGTAGGTGCAAGGCATCCGGGGAAAGCTGTCAGTGGCAGGCTCTGTAGGTCGATGGAAGGAACAGGTATATGGATATTAACGGGACATACAAAAATCTGAAGATATGCATAGGAATAACAGCGATATTTGCCCTGGTATTTGTAATATATTTTGCCATAAAGTCGGGAAACAAAGATGCTGTGGATGAGAAAAGCACCCAAAACAGGAATGAGCAGATATCCGATAATATCTCCGATGACAGCAAAAAGCAGACCGGAATATCTGACAGGATTCGTGTTTTGCTGTCGGATACGGCAGAGGGGTATATGCAGTCATATGTAGAGATAAGCTGCAATACTTCTTACGCAATAAACGATGGCAGGACGATTACCATATATGAGAAGAGCGACATCATTACAATAAACAAAGATACTATGTCAGCAGGGAATTTGACCATTGCGCCAAATGAAGAAAATGGCAGACTGACGATAAGCAGTATAAAAAAAAGCGGCGGAGCACCTTCATATAGAGGCACCCTTATAATAACAGCCCATGAAGACGGATATACGATTGTAAATGAACTTCCGGTGGAAGAATATCTTTATGGTGTTGTATCAAGCGAGGTGCCTGCTGATTTTGATACAGAAGCACTGAAGGCTCAGGCTGTATGTGCCAGAGGGTTTGCTTACAAGAAGATGGAGAATCCGTCGTATGAAGGATATGGAGCAGATCTTGATGATACAACTTCAAGTCAGGTATATAATAATTTCCCTGAAACAGATAAAGCAATTCAGGCAGTGAATGAGACGATGGGAATAGTACCGGTCTATAAGGATGAATATATCAATGCCTTTTATTTTTCAACCTCCTGTGGCGTTACCTGCAATAATTCAGATGTATGGGGAGGCGAGGCAGAGCCGTATTTATGTGCAACCATAGAGGATGGAAATTTAAAAAAGGCAGAGCTGTCGGATGAAAAGGTCTTCCGTGTATTTATAGATGATAGTATCATAAATGGCAATGAACAGGTAAATACGTTCGAGCGTGATTTGCCATTTTACAGATGGACGGCAGCATATACTTATGAAGATATGGAAGCTGCCATTGAACGGGGAATTGCGATGTGTGATGAAAGCAGCTTGTATCTGTTAAAGGGTGAAAAGTATGAGCAGCTTGACGGTGAAGAGCCCGTTGTTGGCAATATAAAGAGCGTAACGGTTAGCGCAAGAGGAGACAGTGGAATTGTAAAAGAAATCGTAATTAAGGGAAGTGAAAACACAATCAAATGTGTTGGACAAAATAATATAAGACATATATTATGTCCCTATGATATAATTATTACCAAACAGGACGGAAGTGAGCAGACTTCATGGGAGATGCTGCCCAGTGCTTTTTTCTATGTAATAAAGGATGAGAATTCAAAACAGTACATAATTAAAGGCGGTGGCTTCGGTCATGGCGCAGGTATGAGCCAAAATGGAGCAAATGAAATGGCAAAGCTGGGGTATACCTACGAAGAAATAATAAAACACTATTATTATGGTATAACACTGAAAAGAATAGAATAATTCTGTTATGATATGGCTGTAAAGTGTTCGGTCAGGATATACGAATGAATGGTAATGTGTTATAAGAAAAAAGATAAAAAGGTGATTTATGAAGCATTTTATAAAAAAGGGAATCGACATATGTAAAAAAATATCCGCACAGATAACAAAAGACCAGGTGGGAACATTTGCGGCTCAGGCTGCCTTTTTCCTTATGCTTTCTGTATTTCCATTTATTATGATGCTTCTTACGGCAATCAGATACCTTCCCTTTGAACAGGAAGAGCTGATTGCTGCCATACATAATTTTATGCCGGAGAATATAAGCAAATATTTTAGCTTTATGACAAATGAGATTTACAGCAGCAAGATAGGAATTGGTATGGTCGTTTCTTTATTGCTTATGATTTGGTCGGCATCAAAGGGAACCATGTCGATAGGTTCAGGTCTTACTTATATGGATGAAATGACAGACAATAAGAATTATTTTTTCAGGAGGGCAATCCATGCCATATATACGATTATATTCTGTGTTATGATGATAGCTGTCATGGCAATCTATGTCCTTGGTGATTTTATTATGGAACGGTTTATCTTAAAAAGCAGTATAGCAGGAATTGCGTCACTGATACTTACCATTATTAAGCTTGCACTTGCGCCGACTCTTGTGCTTGGCGGTATTCTTTTGGCATATTGCTGGCTTCCTGCGAGAAAAGGCTCTATAATCAGAAGCTTGCCGGGAGCAATTTTTACAACAATCGGATGGCTTTTACTTGCGGCAGGATTTTCCCTTTATGTGAGAGCGGTGGGGGTGAACACTTATATGTATGGCAGCCTTGCAAGTATCATACTTGTGATTTTGTGGCTTTATTTTAGTATGTATATATTGTTTCTTGGAGCAGAGTTTAACAAAATTCTTGAAAAAGGACTATTGACACAGCCTTAAGATGTGTTATATTAAAATAGTTAAAATAAAAGGCGTTGAAGATGCAAAAGATATAATATCTCTTTCAGAGAGACCGGATCATCGGCTGAAAGTCCGGTTAAGCAGGATATTATTATTTAATTTCACATCTAAGCCGTACTTCTGAAGGTATATGCTTGTAGGGAGTAACGTATGATACGCGTTAAGTGTCTAATGAGTGCCGGAGTAATTCGGAATCAGGGTGGTAACGCGGTTATTTTCGTCCCTTTTTAGGGGCGTTTTTTTGTTGCGGTAGTATGAGGTACGAAACAAGAATTTATTATGTTGAAGAAGGAGAAGTAAGATGAAGGAAAAGTTAGAGGCGATTAAGTCTGATGCGCTTGCAAAAATTGAAAATGCTGATGTGCTGGCATCGCTTAATGATGTAAAAGCAGCTATCCTTGGTAAGAAGGGTGAGCTTACTCAGGTTCTGAAAGGGATGAAGGACGTAGCGCCCGAGGACAGGCCAAAGGTAGGTCAGATGGCAAACGAGGCGAGAACAGCCATAGAGGAAGCTCTTGAAGCAAAGACAAAGGCTATCAATCAAGCTATTCGTACAGAGAAAATGAAAAGAGAAACCATAGATGTTACGCTTCCGGGAACAAGGAAACTGATTGGACACAGACATCCGAACCAAATCGCTCTTGAGGATTTGGAGAGAGTATTTATCGGTATGGGTTATGAAATCGTTGACGGACCGGAAGTTGAGTATGATAAATATAACTTTGAATTACTGAATATTCCTGCAAATCACCCTGCAAAGGACGAGCAGGATACATTTTATATTAATAAAGAGATACTTCTTAGAACGCAGACTTCACCTGTTCAGGCGAGAGTTATGGAGAAGGGGAAGCTGCCTATTAGGATACTTTCACCGGGAAGAGTATTTAGAGCTGATGAGGTTGACGCAACGCATTCACCATCCTTCCATCAGGTAGAGGGACTCGTTATCGATAAAGGAATCACCATGGCTGACCTGAAGGGAACTCTCCAGCAGTGGGCAAAGGAGTTCTTTGGTGAGAATACAAAGGTTAAATTCAGACCACATCATTTCCCATTTACAGAACCATCGGCAGAGTGCGATATTACCTGCTTTAAGTGCGGCGGAAAGGGCTGCCGCGTATGTAAAGGCAGCGGCTGGATAGAGATATTAGGCTGCGGTATGGTTCATCCAAAGGTACTTCGCGATTGCGGTATAGACCCGGAGGTATATTCAGGCTTTGCATTTGGAATAGGACTTGAGAGAGTAACCCTGCTTAAGTACGAAATCGACGACATGCGCCTCCTCTACGAAAACGACATCAGATTCTTAGAACAGTTTTAGCGACAATGAGCAATGCACAAGATTGACATCACACACAGTCTTACGGAAGCTCGCTTACGGAAGACTGTGTGCGATGTCAGTCTTGTATAGTGCGAAGCACGGAAAACGAGCAGCCTGTGGCTGCGAGTTTGGCATTGCGGAGTAATGGAGAAGGAAAACAAAGCACGGAAAACGAGCAGCCTGTGGCTGTGAGCTTGGCATTGCGGAGTAGAGGTAATTGTTTATAATATATAAAGGAGATAGAGAGATATGAATACACCACTTTCATGGATAAAAGCATATGTTCCTGACCTGGATGTAACGGCTCAGGAATTTGTTGATGCGATGACTCTTTCGGGGTCACATGTTGAGAATTATGAGAAAAAGGATAAGAACCTTGAGAAGATAGTAGTCGGAAAAATATTAAAGATAGAGAGACACCCTGATGCAGACAAGCTGGTGGTATGTCAGGTGGATATAGGTGCATCAGAGCCGATACAAATCGTTACAGGCGCAAAGAATGTAAAGGAACAGGATGTAATACCGGTCGTACTTGACGGCGGTAAGGTAGCTGCCGCGCATGGGGATAACAATGAGTATCCTGACGGTATAAAGATAAAGAAAGGAAAGCTTCGTGGTGTGGAATCAAACGGTATGATGTGCGGTATTGAAGAGCTTGGCTCATCAAGAGACTTCTATCCGGAGGCGCCGGAGGACGGCGTATATGTATTTCCTGATACTGCCGATGTGAAGCCGGGAGATGATGCCGTAAAGGCTCTGGGACTTGATGATGTCGTTGTTGAATATGAGATTACATCAAACAGAGTTGACTGCTTTTCGATTATCGGTATGGCAAGAGAGGCGGCGGTTACATTTGACAAGCCTTTCTATCCGCCTGAAATCAAGGCTACGGGAAATGATGAGGATGTAAATGACTATGTTTCGGTAGAGGTACAGGCACCTGATTTATGCCCGCGTTATTGTGCGAGAGTAGTAAAGAATCTGAAGATTGGACCGTCACCGAAATGGATGCAGGAGAGACTTGCATCTCAGGGGATTCGTTCCATCAATAACCTTGTGGATATAACAAACTACGTTATGGAAGAGTATGGCCAGCCGATGCATGCATTTGACCTTTCTACGATAGCAGGCAATAAGATCGTCGTTCGTCGTGCAAATGACGGTGATAAGTTTGTGACGCTTGACGGACAGGAAAGATGCATGGACCATGATGTCCTGATGATATGTGATGGTGAGAAGGAAATCGGTATTGCAGGTATCATGGGCGGTGAAAATTCTATGGTAACGGACGAAATAGAGACACTTTTATTTGAGGCTGCATGCTTTGACGGAACCAACATCAGATTATCTTCAAGGCGAATCGGCCTTGCTACGGATGCGGCAGCAAAATTTACAAAGGGTCTTGACCCGAACCTTGCCATAGATGCAATCAACAGAGCGTGCCAGCTGATAGAAGAAATGGGCGCAGGTGAAGTAGTAGGCGGTGTTGTGGACGTCTATCCAAATCCTGTAGAACCAAAGGTACTTCCGTTTGAGCCTGATAAGATGAATGCACTTCTTGGAACGGATGTAGAGCCTGAAAAGATGCTTTACTATTTTGACAAGCTTGGTCTTTCTTATGATAAGGACAGCAATATGCTTACCGTTCCGACCTTCAGACAGGACCTTAACTGTATGGCGGATTTGGCTGAAGAGGTTGCCAGATTCTATGGCTATGACAATATTCCTGTGTCTCTTCCGAGAGGTGAAGCAACTGTCGGAAAGCAGCCATATGCCCATATCATAAACGGGATAGCAAGAACCGTGCTTGAGGGAAATGGTTTCTCAGGCGGCATGTGTTACTCCTTTGAAAGTCCTAAGGTATTTGATAAGCTGCTGATACCTGAGGATTCTGACTATAGAAAGACAGTAGAGATATCCAATCCTCTCGGAGAGGATTTCAGCATTATGAGAACCGTCTCATTAAATGGAATTCTTACATCACTTGCAACAAATTATAACAGAAAGAATAAGGTTGCAAGATTATATGAGTTCGGAAATGTATATTTGCCAAAGGCACTTCCGCTTACAGAGCTTCCGGAGGAGAGAATGAAGCTGACTATCGGTATGTATGGTGAGGGCGATTTCTTTACGCTTAAGGGCGTTGTTGAGGAGCTTTGTGAGAAGGTAGGTCTTAAGAACCAGTGTACCTATGAGCCTACGAAGGAGCATACCTTCCTTCATCCGGGACGTCAGGCAAATATTACAAAGGGTAAGCTGGATATTGGTTTTATCGGACAGCTTCATCCGGAATGCTGTGATAATTACAATATCAAGAGTGACGTATATGTAGCGGTTATTGATATGCCTACACTTGTAATGCTTTCGTCCTTTGATGTTAAGTATGAGGGAATTGCAAAGTTCCCTGGCAGTACAAGAGATTTAAGTATGGTTATGGATAAGTCCATATTTGTGGGTCAGATTGAGGCTGTTATCAAGAAATGCGGCGGTAAGCTGCTTGAAAGCTACAAGCTCTTTGATGTATATGAGGGTGAGCAGATTGCAGACGGAAAGAAGTCTGTTGCTTACACCATGACCTTTAGAGCAAAGGACAGAACGCTTGAGACGGCAGAGGTTGACAAAATCGTTGAGAAGATACTGAAAGAGCTTGGCAAGCTTGGAATCGAACTGAGAGGATAAGTTTTTTACAGGCGAGTCTTGAATCATTCTATACGAACTGCCGGCTTCTTTTGAGGTTCGGCAGTTGGTGTTACATAATGTAATTCTTTTTAAAAGCAGTTCTTTCATAGTAATGAAACAAAGCTATAGAGGAACTGTCTTCTCGGTTTTTGTAAAATTCATAAGAATTGGGGAAAGAATGATGAAACGGTCAGATTTTAATTATGATTTGCCGCAGGAGCTTATAGCGCAGGATCCGCTGGAACAAAGAAGCGAGTCCAGACTTATGGTTCTGGATAGGGCAAATGGAACGATACAGCATAAGCATTTTTATGATGTTATAGATTATTTAAATCCCGGAGACTGCCTTGTTATAAATGATACGAAGGTGATTCCGGCAAGGCTGATGGGCTTCAAGGAGGATACGGGTGCTGCTATTGAGGTTCTTCTTCTTAAGCGTAAGGATGACTGTACATGGGAGACGTTGGTGAAGCCGGGCAGGAAAGCAAGAACCGGTTCCAGAATCGTATTTGGTTCAGAGAGCAATATTCCTGATGAGTTGACAGGCAAAATAACGGGTAAGCTGGTTGGTGAGGTTGTTGATATCGTGGAGGAGGGGAACCGTCTTATCAGATTTGAATATGAAGGGATATTTGAAGAAATACTTGATGAGCTGGGGCAAATGCCGCTCCCACCATATATAACACACAAGCTGGAGGATAAATCCAGATATCAGACGGTATATGCGAAGCATGATGGTTCTGCGGCGGCACCTACGGCGGGACTTCATTTTACAAATGAGCTTCTTAGGGAAATTGAAGAAAAGGGAATAAAAATAGCCCGCATAACACTTCATGTAGGTCTTGGAACCTTCAGACCCGTAAAGGAGGAGAATATTCTTGACCACCATATGCATTCCGAATTTTATATGATAGATGAAGCTGCGGCAGAAATCATAAATTCTACCAAGGATAATGGCGGACGCGTGATATCGGTAGGTACTACAAGTACGAGAACTCTTGAAACCATAGGTGATGAGAGAGGGTATGTGAAGGCTGTAAGCGGTTGGACAGAGATATTTATATATCCGGGATATCAGTTTAAGGTAGTGGATAGTCTTATTACAAACTTTCACCTTCCTGAATCAACCCTGCTTATGCTTGTTTCCGCCCTTTATGACCGTGAGAAGATTCTTGAGGCTTATGAAGAGGCAGTCAGGGAGAGATACAGATTTTTTTCTTTTGGCGATGCCATGTTGATAATTTAGCGAATTTGGCGGATAAATGCAAAAATATTAAATTTATGGATAATAGTATTGAAAAGAAGTTTATTACTATATTATAATTGTCATATGAAGAAGAAAAAACTATTTATATATCTGAATGAACCGGAAAGGTCAATATATATTGCAGAAATCATTACAGTGATAGCCCTTACATTTTTAACAGGATTGTTTATTATGCTGTGTAGAAATGTACCTGCATTTGCAGATTTGATGAACTGTAAGTTTAAAGAAGTATCAGGTTTGCCTTGCCCGAGCTGTGGAGGAACAAGAGCTGTAATATGTTTAGTGCAGGGCCGGATATTAAAAAGCTTGTATTACCATGCGGCAGTTATTTATATAATAGTTTTATGTGTAATATTTTTTATTACACAGTCGCTTCAGCAGCTTACAAAAGGACGGATTAAAGGACTTTGTTGGCATAACTGGTATTGGATGGCCGGACTTGCAATATATATAATACAGTATATATTAAAGCTGGCTATTCCGGGATATATAATATAAAGGGAGAGAAAAAACATGGATAACAACACACAGAATAACCCATACGCAGGGCAGGATATGGGAAATACTCAGACCACAAATAACGGGCAGGATATGTACAATGCTCAAGGAACATATGACGGGCAGGATATGTACAATGCTCAAGGAACATATGACGGACAGAATATGTATAATACTCAGAGCAACATGTATGGTAACCAGAACATGTATGGACAGCAGCCGTATCAGAACGGATATAATATGCAGTCACCATATGGCGGTTCGGGTATGCCGGATCCGGGACAGGGAAAGGGTATTGCTGCAATGGTACTTGGTATATGCAGTATTATACTTTGCTGGACGTACGGTATAGTAGGTCTTGTCTGTGGTATTATAGGATTTATTATGGCAAAGCAGTCAAAGGAGCAGAGCGGTGGTGTACAGAACCAATTTGCAAAAGCAGGTAGTATATGCAGTATTATCGGTATGATTTTATCAGGACTTATGCTGTTATATTGTATATTTGTTGTGTGGCTTTTCACTGGAGTGTTGGGGCTATTCTAGGCTCTGTGAATACAAATAATAAAACAGCCTGTTATTTTGTGGTCAATAGTCACAAAATAACAGGCTGTTTGACTTAGACAGGGAAATAAATTAGCGAGTAATTCACAAAAGGAGCTAATTCATAATTGCTGTCAAATCATCATAGAAGGTAGGGTAGGATATGTTTACAACTTCGCTGCCTTCTATTTTTGTTTCTCCATCTGCATTTAATCCTGCTATGGCAAAACTCATGGCTATTCTGTGGTCCAGCATACTGTCGACGACTGTACCATGTAGCTCATGCCCTCCATTTATAATCATGCCGTCATCTGTAGCCGTAATATCAGCGCCCATAGCTGAAAGGTTATTTACCATTACATCAATTCTGTTGGATTCCTTTACCTTAAGCTCGGCGGCATCCTTAATAACCGTTGTACCTTCTGCAAAACAGGCAAGGACAGCTATGATTGGGATTTCATCAATAAGCTTTGGTATTACTTCACCTTCTATTGTGCAGCCCTTAAGGCTTGAGGTGCGTACCGTTATATCGGCTGTAGGTTCACCTACGTCATTTGAAACATTGGAATAGGATATATTACCACCCATTTTCTTTACCACTTCAATAATACCGTCTCTTGTAGGGTTGATTCCTACATTTTTAATTGTAATACATGAGTTTGGCGTGATAAGTCCTGCGACGATAAAATATGCTGCTGAGGATATATCTCCCGGAACCATAATTTTCTGACCAGTGAGCTTTTGAGCAGTATTTACGGTAACGGTAGTACCGGATACTGATACAGGCACACCGAAAGCTTCAAACATCAATTCTGTATGATTGCGTGAAACGTAAGGCTCAGTTACACTTGTTTCTCCGTCAGCATATAATCCTGCAAGAAGGATACAGGATTTTACCTGTGCGGATGCTACAGGTGAATGATAATGAATACCTTTTAATTTTTGTCCTTTTATAATAAGAGGAGCACAGTCATTTCCCAGCTCGGAGGTAATATCGGAACCCATCATACGAAGCGGTATCATTATACGCTTCATCGGTCTTTTGCAAATGGAAGCATCACCAATAATACGGCTTGTAAATGGTTGTGCGGCAAGGATACCTGACATAAGTCTGGTAGTGGTTCCACTGTTTCCGACATCAAGGATGGCAGAAGCAGCTTTAAGACCTGTAAGTCCGTTTCCATAGATGGTTACGATATTTCCGTCATATCTGATATCCACACCCATTTGTCGAAAACAGTTCATGGAAGAAATGCAGTCTGCACCATTTAAAAAGCCATGTACTTCCGTAATGCCTTCTGCCAGTGCCCCCAGCATAATACTTCTGTGGGATACGGACTTGTCTCCGGGTATATTTAATTCTCCATTTAATTTCTTTACTCTTTTGAATATCATATTGTTCACCTTAAATTATAATGTATTGAATATTTTGTAGTTTAATAAGCCGATAAACTGCATGTAATGTGGCATTAGACCGGATGCCCGATTGTTATTGTCACATATTGTTACATTGGACTTAGCTATTACCTATTATATATTTTATAGCCTGCTTCATGCAGAATATGCTGTGCATTTTCCCTTGCAATATCATCATAGAAGGATAACCGGAGTACACCTTCCTCATCTTCCCTGTTGTGTGACACTCCGAAATTCTTGAGGTTGATATTGGCATTGGCTAATGCTACAGTTACCTTTGCCAGTGAACCCGGTTCGTCAGGAATATCTACAAATAATTCATGGTGCATGCGAATAACACCGCTTGTATTGTTTGGTATGGAATCCCTGTAGCTTCGTGAACTGTCAAAAAAACTGTTAATGTCTTTGGCTTTACCCTGTTCTATATCATATATTATTTTTTCAATAAGCTCAATATATTCTCTGAGACCGATTATAATATTGTCAGGATTGCTTAGAAGAATATGCTCCCATACAACAGGATTTGAAGATGCAATACGTGTTATATCCTTAAAACCGCCTGCAGCGAGCGACTTCAATATACCGTCAGGGGAATCGGCATTTTTTACCAGATTAACGAGGGAGGCAGCTATAACATGAGGAACGTGACTGATATATGATGTAATACGATCGTGCTCTGCAGGAGAGTATCTGATAGGAATAGCGCCGAGGTCTCCAATAAATGTCATAAATTCTTCAATCGTATCAGAGGATACTGTATCAGATGGCGTGATGAAATAATATGCATTTTCGATTAATCTGTCAGATGCAGCATCATATCCTGAACGCTCCGAACCCACCATAGGATGACCGCCTATAAAATATTTGCCAAGTCCCAGTTCGTTTACAGCGGTATATATATCCAGCTTGACACTGCCCACATCAGAAAGAATGACAGTATCAGAAAGATGCGGCTTAAGCTGTTTGAGATATTCTATGTTGTAATGAACAGGTGCACATAGAAAAATATAGTTACAATCTGCTATATCTGAAATATTGTTTGTATAGGCGTTCAGTATGCCCTCTGCCTGTGCCGTTTTAAGGATGGACTCATTATGATCCATGGCAATTATATAGTAATCAGGAAAAATCCTTTTGATTGATTTGGCAACTGAGCCGCCAATAAGACCCAGACCTATAAAACCGATTTTAAAATCTGTCATTTATTATCCCTCGCATTTCACAAATATTTATGCTATATGGAGATTATAGTTTAATACGTTAAAGTGTGCAAGAGAAAACTGATGTACTGAGGAAATATTTGCGAAATGGTATTGCAGCGTTTATAATAGGAGGATAATGTAAACACTTAATGAGTGGGATGAAATGGAATATTTGAAATCCAGTGTAAGCCAGCGGTATGTGACAGACAGTGAAGCTTCGGCGGTTATCATGGCGCTTGCAGAAAAATATGATATCAAGGTGCAGCGACAGGTGAACAAGTCAGGAATGGCTGGAGGGCAGACCTTAGGACCTATCATCTCTTCTTATCTTCCGGTAATGGCAGTTGATATGGGAATACCAATCCTTGCCATGCACTCTGCGAGAGAGCTTGGAACCATGGAAGATTACAGACAGCTATGTAAGCTGATAGAGGCAGTATTCTCATAAGGTAGATTTTCAGTATGCCGCATGTTAGGGGGACTTGTTAATTGATGTAGGTTGTGATAAAATTAGCCATATATGAGGAGGTACTTATGAGGAAGGGATATATGAGAGTTATTGCCTGTATGCTTGTATTGATACTTGCATTTTCGCTGACTGGTTGTGGGAAAGATAAAACGGAGACGGAGAAGAAGAAAAATACGACCGAAGCTACTACGGAGGAAATAACTACGACAGAGGCTACGACCGAGCCGGAGCCAACGGTTGATGAGGATGGATTTACAATAGTAAAACAGACTGTCAAGACGACTGATTATGTCAATGTCAGACTGTCTCCTTCAACGGATGGGGATATATATCAGCAGCTTGCAAACGATGTTGAGGTGGAAAGAATCGGCTATAATGACGAGTGGAGCAAGGTCGTTATTGACGGAAATACATGTTATATATTTTCTGAGAATCTTACGGTCGTTTCGGATGAGAAGGAAGAGAACGGAACCGAAGAAGCTACGGAGGAAGGAACGACTGAGGATAATTCTGAAGCCGGACAGACATCGACAGGTGATGGTAAGCTGATTGTAATTGATGCAGGACATCAGGCTACACCAAATACGGACGAGGAGCCTGTAGGACCGGGAGCATCTGAAATGAAGGCAAAATCTTCAGCGGGAAATACCGGTGTTTCTACGGGAATTGCCGAGTATGAGTTGAACCTTGAAATTGCGCTGAAGCTTGAAAAGGAGCTTACAGCAAGAGGTTACGAGGTTAAAATGGTAAGAACGAGTAATGAGGTTGATATGAGCAACGCGGCAAGGGCAGAGTATGCAAATAATCTTGAGGCAGCAGCTTTTATCAGAATTCATACAAACGGTTCTACTGACAGCAAAGCATCAGGATGTATGACTGTATGCCAGACAAGTGAGAATCCATATAATTCAGATATCTATAGTGCTTGTAAAACGCTTGCAACAGATGTTGTAAATGGTCTTTCGGCTGCGACAGGAGCAAAGTCAGAGGGGGTATGGGAGACTGATTCCATGAGCGGAATTAACTGGAGTAAGGTTCCTGTTACGATTGTTGAGGTAGGATATATGACGAATCCGGACGAAGAGGCATTGCTTGTTACAAGTGAGTATCAGACTCAAATTGCACAAGGTATAGCAGATGGAATAGATAAGTTCTTTGCAGGAAACCAGATTCCATAGAAAACGGAATTATATTTTATTAGAATGAAGCATCTTTATTTCGCCGGCGGTAAGCCGGCGAAAGCTGCCTAATGGAAGCTTTTCGTCCAATCTAAGATTACCCATTGATACACGTTTCAGATATATAACTTCCATGCCTAGGGCATGAAACATTCGTTTTACCTGATGGTATCTGCCTTCGGTTATGGTAAGCTCTATTTTAGATGTATTATTTGCCGGATTGGTTTCCAGAATGACAAGTGTGGCACTTTTTGTAGGGGTGTCGTCACCTATATCAATACCTTTTGCACATGCTTCAACGTGCGATTTGTCTGCTATTCCGTTTATTTGCGCATAGTAAGTTTTATTTACATGCTTTGCAGGAGCGAGAAGCTCGTGGGACAGATTGCCGTCATTTGTGATTATGAGTAACCCTTCCGTATCGATATCCAGACGGCCAACGGTAAACAGACCCTTGAGCTGTTCTCCTTCTAAAAGCTCAAATACGGTTTTATGGATCCTGTCGGAGTTGGCACACACATATCCGGCAGGTTTATTTAATAGATAGTATCTGTTTTTTTCATATGAAAGAAGCTTTCCGTTATAGTATATTTCGTCATGGCTTTCGTCTATTTTAGCATCGGAGCTTGTACAGATTACTCCGTTTACCTGTACCTGTCCCTTTTTAATGATCTGTTTGACATGACTTCGTGTTCCGATTCCCATATCAGCTAAATATTTATCTAAACGCATATTTGAATACCTCTTTCACCTCATGGTTCATTGCTTTTGATTATATCAGAAAGAATTAAAAAGGTATAGTATACAAAATGAATTGTGAAAACATATGACAAAAATGTTAAAATTTAGTTATGGAAAGATATTACGTAAACTTATTCATATTATACAAAAAAATAATCAACAAAATGTGTGAAAATCAATATAAATTACCATAAAATACCATATTTTGTGCCTTAGAAGTGTTGACACATATTGTAATACATAGTATTATATTTAACAGAAATGTAACATATTGTATTATTTTGTAATGATATTGTTCATATGCTTTTCTGAACAAAATAATTACTTACGGAATTGCATTTGATTAACAGGATCAATTATATGAAAAGAGCACATAGAAAATTTAACAGGGCTTCTGATTATTTAAGAAGAAATGTATTAAGCTATAGATATATAAAAAAGAATGTTTTGATGACGCTCCTGGTTGTAGTGTTATCCGTTATGGTATTTGCTGTTGTCAGATATGGGGAGACGTCAGACCCGTTTGCCGATGAGCTTTATCTTGCGGAAGAGGTAAGTATTGAGGCAGATGGAGCTGCGATTATGAATGATGCCAGTATAGATGTTGTCATGGATTTGGTACGCAGCAATAATGCACAGATGGTATCAAGAGATAACGGTGTGGTGGCTTCTTCTCCGAATGGAAATCTCTCCGGCGATTATAACGAATCGGATGTCGAAAATGAATATTCTAAAAGAGAAGGAACATTAACGGCCGATGGCGTTAGAGTAAGAGCGGAGGCTTTGGCTGATGCGGATGTACTTCAGGTTACAAGTACCGGTGACGTATATGAGGTGAAGTCTGAAACAGAAGACTGGGTGGAGATTGTATTGGAGGACGGAAGCACCGGTTTTGTGGCAGCTGATTATATCGTAGTTGCAAATGTTCTGGAGGGGAATCTGGATTTAGACGAATAGGTTTAAGTCCTTGCCGATATCCTGTTGAATCAATTTCTAAAGCAGTAAGCTGGTTTAGATGAGCAAATAAAAGGGCTTTACTTAAGTTGGATGAATCATATCTGGTAAAGCCCTTTTATATCAGATGGGAGATGACTCCCGCCTCTATAGGCGGCGAGTAACAAATTTA
>CAZATW010000059.1:0-16081 GCA_964488185.1 uncultured Coprococcus sp.
AGTCTTGTCTGCAAGCAGCCGACTTTGTTTATATTATCTGATGCATGGCTCATTGCTTTCGTGCATATTATACCATAATTCTATTGGATTTGACCTAAAATATACTAAATTATTTTATTCCTATTGCAATAAAAATATCCTTCATGATATAACATACTACGGAGGTAAAACCATGATACTTGATTGTCAGAATATTAAAAAAGCATATGGCACAAATGTTATTCTTGATGACATTTCATTTCATCTGGAAGATAAGGAGAAAATGGCTATCGTCGGTATAAATGGCGCAGGGAAAACCACACTTCTCCGTATTATTATGGGTGAAGAAACTGCGGATTCAGGTCAGGTCGTTGTTGCAAAGGATAAAACGATAGGCTATCTGTCACAGCATCAGGATATGGACTTTCATTCATCCGTATATCAGGTAATGCTTGATGCCGTAAAGCCCATTATAGAATTACAGAATAATATAAGACAGCTGGAGCTTGATATGCAGCAGCTAAGCGGAACGGATTTGGACAAAGCACTGGAACTATACAATCGTTATACACACGAGTTTGAATATAAAAACGGTTATGCTTACGAAAGCGAAATTACCGGCGTATTAAAGGGTCTCGGTTTCGATAAATGCGATTTTGACCGCCATACTGATACGTTGTCAGGCGGACAGAGAACAAGACTGTCATTAGGCAGACTTCTTCTTACAAAACCGGATATTATTATACTTGATGAGCCTACAAATCATCTCGATATGAATTCCATATCATGGCTGGAGGATTATTTGTCTACCTATAAAGGCAGTATCATTATTGTATCGCATGACCGATATTTTTTGGATAAAATCGCCACAAAGGTTGTTGAGCTGTATCAGTCCCACAGCCATATTTACAACGGCAATTATTCTTACTATGCAGAAAAGCGTGCAGAGATAAGAGCAAATCTGATGAAGGCATATCTTAATCAGCAACAGGAAATAAAGCATCAGGAAGCCGTTATAGAAAAATTAAAGCAATTCAACCGTGAAAAATCCATAAGGCGGGCTGAAAGCCGGGAGAAACAGCTTGCCCGTATAGAGCGTCTTGACAAGCCGACAGAAGTAAATGCTGAGATGCGTCTTATACTGGAACCGGAAACATTAAGCGGTGAAGATGTATTAACGATAAAAGACCTTTCCAAATCATATGGTGATAATATCCTTTTTTCACAGCTTAATGTCTCTATAAAGCGTGGTGAGCATGTAGCCCTAATTGGCGGAAACGGTACAGGGAAAACTACCATTCTTAAAATAATAAACAAGCTGATTACCAAAGATGACGGTGTCGTAACATTAGGCTCAAGAGTAAAAATAGGCTATTACGACCAGGAGCATCAGGTTCTTAATATGTCAAACAACATATTTCAGGAAATAAGTGATGCTTATCCGGATTTGTCAAATACAAGAATACGTAATGTACTTGCTGCATTTCTGTTTACAGGTGATGACGTGTTTAAACAGATATCCGATTTAAGTGGCGGAGAACGAGGTCGTGTATCTCTGGCAAAGCTTATGCTGTCATCGGCAAATTTCCTTATTTTGGATGAGCCGACAAACCATCTGGATATTGTTTCAAAGGAAATACTGGAAAATGCCATCAGCAATTATAGCGGTACTGTTCTTTATGTATCGCATGACAGATATTTTATTAACAAAACGGCTACACGTATATTGGAGCTTAAGGACAAGCAACTGTATTGTTATATAGGAAATTATGATTATTATGATACACATCGATTCAGCTCTGATGAAAATAAATCCGTCTTTACAAAAGTAACTGACTCGGCTCAAGCTAACCCTTCTATCAAATCAGAGTCACAGGCAAAGCTGGCATGGAGAGAAAGTAAAGCGGAAGCTGCAAGATTGCGCAAAAAAGCAAATGATTTAAAAAAATTGGAGGAACAGATAGAAAAGCTTGAAACACGTCTTACAGAAATTGATGAAGAATTCTCCATTCCCGAAAATGCCACAAATGTAGAGTTGCTGACCGCTCTTACAAAAGAACGTAATGAAACTGAGGATAACCTCAATGAATTGTACGAAAAATGGGAAGAATTATCACTGGAAGAGTAAATCATATTTCCTAATAGTTGTATTCATAGAAGATACGGGAAAATTACAATTTTGTATTAAACAAATACACCACAAATATCAGACAAAACACCTGATATTTGTGGTGTATTTTATTAAAAATAATGATTCAAACAGGTTATTCTAATTATTAAATATTTTAATAATCTTTGTTGCAATTTCGCTAGAGCCGCCCATCGGTATTTCATAGCATGTATTGCTTATATATACCTCACTATTAGAACCCATACCACCATGTATACACCAGTAGGTTGAATCATTATCATAAAAGGCTCCCCATGTTCTTACATATTCCTCAGCCTTTTTCTTCGAAACGCCAAGACTTACAAGATAGGCTTTTACATCAGCGGCACTGTCAAACTGTCCAATATAGATTGATATATGCTCATAATCCCCATATGCATAGTAAGCAATAATATCTCCCGGCGTAAGATTATCATAAGAGAAATCCTCTATCACACCATTCAAAGTATATTCCCTGCCATCCTGCCATAATTTACCGTCTGATAAAACAGCCTCAGCTGTTATATCGCTGTTTATCCATGCTGAACAATTACTTGCAGAATTGATAACTATACCACCTTCTTCAAAGCTGCTGTACTTAATCGTATTCTTCACAGATAAATCATCTCCACCTGCATACTGAAGCGCTTTTTCAACAAATACATTACATGGAATACCGGTCTCTCCAAGAAGATTATTCATAACCCTCTTCATCCATAAATCAAAGTCACAATTCATATTGCCACAGAAAATCTTTGAATATGCGATACCATATTTATCAAATTTGTATACATAGTCTCCCTTTGTTTTAGATGTATTCGTGACACACATACCATTGACATCACTATAATAATATACAGTTTTACCGTTTATTTTTGCAGTTTTATAGCCTGCAGATGATTGATTCAAACCATATCCGGTCTTATATATAGAGCACTTTTTATTTGTGTCATAATAAACATACCTATATACCTTACCTGATTTACTGATATATGCAGCCTTTCTGGCAGTAAGTGTATACCATCCGTTTGTTCTTACAGTCTTCCCCTTTTTGTCAAGACAGTAATAATTTCCATTTACCTCTACAACGGCTTTTTTGGTCTTCTTCCATGATGAGCCGTCATACTTCCAATATGTCCCCTGATATGTTTTTTTAGAATAATTTGACCTGTAATACTTAACGGTTACAACACCCTTTTCATTTGTCTTCATATAAGTGTTTTCAAACTTTGGAATCCATACATTTTTTGCATATTTCCATTTACCGTTTTGATTACAATAATATTTATATGTACTTTTTGAAACTGAAAGCTTATTAATAACAATACCCTTCTTTACATAATAGTAGGTCTTATTATTATCCTGATACCACTTTGTTCCGGTATATCTTGTACCGTTGTTTTTAAACAAATAGTATGTACCATTTATCTCATATATACCTTTGCCTACAAACTCCCATTTGCCATTTACAAGCTGCTTCAGTTTATTTTTATTTTTTCCCTTATATGCATCTGTATAATAAATTTTAGAGCATATGCCCTTTTCATCATAATACTTGAGCACATTTTTCATGGAAATCCAGGTATTAGCTGCAGCCTTTCCATTAGCCTGAAAATAGTAATAATACTTTCCAACTTTCTTCTCAGTATTTGTTACTTTTATTCCATTTATATAGTAATAACAGCTTCCTTTAATCGTAAACAGTCCGTTTGCCAACGCTCCTGCCTTATCGAATCTATATGATACATTATTGATGGTTACAGCCTTGCCCTTTACCATATCACATGATGTACCAGTATATTTATAGCAGTTTTTGCCGTCAAATACAAAGCCGACATGTCCTCCAACTACCTTTATCTGCTTATCATTAATCTTATACCAGCCGTCAGCAGAAATAAGTCTGCCTTTATTAATCAAATCATAATGACCTGATCTTGCTACAATATCCGTAGTAAGTTTACCTTCAGTATAATACAGCCCCTCATACCAACCTGTCACGCGAACAGAATAGTCCTCATTATAATGGAAGCTTGTCATTCTTGTTGTATATTCAGCCTTCTTATTGGATATTATTAAAGAAATCTTCTGTGTCTTTTCGTTATATTTCTTTGATTCGAGCTTAATAAAGCTACTGTCATTGTAACTTCCTTTATATTTACTGCTTCCATCTGCCACAACAAGATAGAACTTTTCTTCATATATCAATAAACAATATGTAACCTCTGTACTCGAATCTACAACCGATCCTATAAAATAATCTTCATCCTGTGCATATTCCAAATCAAATGAACCATTGCTTGCATTTGAAAACTTATGTTTTTTTTCGTTCATTTTAAGTTCTGATTCAACTGCCGCATCAAAAACTGTAGCAACTACAAAAGTATCATTATCAATACCAACTGCAATATCTTCATTTTTAGCATCTTCACTTACATCTTCACTTACATATTCATTGCCAATGTCGTTATTGTCACTAACTACACCAGTATTTTCATCATCCAGTTCACTTGCAGATATTCCGATAACATTTGTCATTAAAAGTATTGTTATCATCATAAGTGAAATAAAATGTTTGATAAACCTTTTCATTATTCCCCCCAAAACTGTAACAATATATTTACAATCAAATTTTATTTGTTACATTTTTTTTACAAATAGAGTTCATTTTTATTAACGCAAGGCTTAGTATACAATATTATGTAACATAAGTCAAATATTTTTGTAACATTTTTTAAATATTTCATAATAATTGTTAAGATTTACCATTTAAGCAGGTAGAATTTGGCTAACTCTGTGCAAGGTCTGATGGAAGGACGAATCTTGTACAGAGATAAGAATTTATTTCGTCCATCATCGGATTTTGTACTTTCTTGCATAATTATCATAAATTAAGGAGTAAAATTCGATGAATAAAAATTTTAAAAAATATATATTATTTTGGTTGAGCCAGTCCTTTTCACAGCTCGGAAGCGCTATGACAGGCTTTGCACTCATTTTGTGGATTTATGAGCAAAATCACTCAGCAATGTCTGTATCGCTGCTCTCCCTTTGCAACTATATTCCTTATATAATAGTAGGTTTGTTTGTAGGAACATTTATTGATAAGCATAGTAAAAAAGCAATCATGCTTGTAACAGACAGCATAGCTGCAATAGGCTCAGTGGTTATTCTGTTTTTCATTCTAACAAACAGCTTGTCCGTCCGGACTATTTATGGGGTAAATATTATTATCGGAATTATGAATGCATTTCAGCAGCCTGCATCAACCGTGGCAATCGGTATTATCATACCCAAAGACAAGCTGTCTCAAGTAAGTGGAATGAACTCATTTTCAACGAATCTGATACAGCTTTTAAACCCTGTAATTTCAGCTTTTCTATTTGCTTTCGGAGGACTAAAGATTGTTTTGCTTATTGACCTTTTTACCTTTATCGTTGCCTTTCTTGTTCTTTTATTCATTATAAAAATTCCTGAAGAATTTGCCGGAACACAAACAAATTCATTGTTCTCAGGTATCAAAGAAGGCTATCACTTTTTGAGAAACGAAAAAGGTCTTGAATATTTGCAATACGAAATGCAATTCAATTCTCCACCATCCCATTTGCAATCTTTCTCGGAGGATATCTTGCAGATAATGTATTTGAACCATTGATGCAGCCAGAAAGTTTCATTTCAAATGCATTGGGAATTTTACTGGGAAATACAGCCGTCAGCAGTCCGGTGTGCTCTCTGTTAAGATTACAGTAAGCACATCAGACTGCTGACGGATTATATTGATGATATTACACCCATCCTTTTAATAACGATTATCGCTATTGAAAGAATTGAAAGTGCAATAGTCGCTATAGCATTCTCCCTGATTAATCTGTATTTACAAGCGTAATTTCATTCAGTTTGCCATCAATGAAAGACAATTCAAGCGAACTGTCATACGATTTGCCTGTAACATAATAATCCAATTCCTTACGGTCTAAATCTGTATTATCACTCTCATAATAGTAATCCGGCTCTCCCATCAATGCCTTTACTTCATCTACTGTCATACCAAAGGTAATACCATTACAAATGGTAACATCAGGATTCACGTCACGATAATCATCTATTTCAAAATTAAAGCCGTAAATATCACAGTCCTTAAGTTCCTTATCGGCATCCGTGAAATTCTTGAATCGTATATAGAAACGCTCGCCTTCCGAATTTTCCGCAATTACACTTGTCGTATACATATTGCTCTCCAGTGTCTCACTCTTATATTCCTCATCAATATTAAAACCTGCTTCCTCCACATCCGCAAGCGTCATAGGAAAGGTATGTATCTCACCATCTAAGGCAAATTCTAATGTCTTCCAGTCATTTGAAGAAAATGCAAAATCTGTTTGTACCGTATCCTTCTTATCTGTACCATTTGTCTCTTCTTCGGTCGTAGCCTCTTCAGTAGTTCCTTCCTCTGTTGTAACTTTCCCTGTTGTTGTCTCCTCTTTTGTTCCCTCTGTTGTTATTTCCCCTGTAGTCGTTTCTGTCGTTACTCCAGTTTTTCTCTCTGTCGTATCCTCCTTATCATTGTTGCTACACGCAACCAATCCGCACATAATTGCAACCAATACTGCCGATGTTACAAATTTCTTCATTCTTCTCATTTTCTATTTTCTCCTTTAAACCAAATAATGTACATGAAACAACATTCAGTCATATACCATATGAATGAAGCCATGTTAAACTTCTGCCGGTACAAGCTGTCGTTTATTTCATGTACATTATTGTAAGAAATCCCTTAATATATCAAGCTAAACTTAGTTGCAACTCTGGCAACTAATGGTCGCACACATTCAAAATCTTTATTTTATCAAGTCATTTTTTATTCAGAAATTTGCATCACATCCGCATAGAAATTGATATCCATAGCCTTCTCATTCTCATATGAATATCCATGAATACAATATATATCACCATTTTCCATATCACAGTATGCCACAAAATTATAATCATATCGTTTTTCACGTTTGGAACACATCATCACTGAGTATGTATAATAGTAAAAGGTTTTCCCGTTTATATCAATCTCACCTTCTGTATGAATCCTTGAGAACCCAGCAAGCATCTGCATATCTGCCTTTTCCTCTGCTGTTTGCCATGTATAATCAGACGTAGAGATATTAATATAAACATATTCCTGCTCTGACCGATATGTTTTACCGGAAATATTATCAGATACAAGATAGCATCCTTCCGGAAGATTATATTCTACTTCAAGCGCACCGTCTGCATATTCCAATGAATCATGTGATATATACTCATTTTCTGAATCAATCGAGCTGTCAGGGAGCCATCCTGTTCCCACCTCATCATCCTTTTCATCTGTGGGATTAGCAGCACAAACGATCCTATCTACTACCGCAAAAGCCTCCTCATAAATCTGTGTCTGAGCATTCTTCTCAAGCTTATCCACATCAATACCATCATATCTTATAGACACGAAAAATCTTCTGCCACTATCAGCAGGCGATAGCAGCAGTTCAAAATAAGACCGGTCATAGGCAGAGCCTCTTTCCTGCTCCACACTGACTACATATCTTATGTATTCACGCTCCCCCTGCGTAAGAAGCTCTGGCTCAAGCTCTATTCTGTAACCTGCTTCAATCAGATTATGTACCTTACTTTCTTTATCGTCCCAAAAATCATTGATTGTTTTATCCTCAATGTCAATTTGAATAAGGTACTCATCTTCTAATTTAATGTTCAGACAATTACTTTCATGGATAAGCGCTGTTGCTTCTGCATCTATGGTAAACTTTATCCCTTTAAAAACCAAATCAAACGCATCTTCCTCCGTGGCTTCTTCCTGCTCTTCCGTATCATTTTCCGGTATATCCTTTAAGGCAAATGATATCACTCCCATAAACCAAAGTCCCAGAAAAACAGCAATACAGGAAAGAACCCCTGCCAATATTATATATACCTTTTTATTCATCGTAAGCCCTGCTTTCCTCTACTTCACTCTCAGTCTCTATCAATATATGCCATTTATTTTCCTTATGCACCCTGCGAAGCTCCATGCAAAGTAATATAAAAATACATAAAAATAACAGCATTAAAATCCCTGGTGCCACAAGTGTCGAGACATAATAATCAATCTGCATAGACTGTCGGTCTTCATTCGTATAACATTCTATATAATCGCCATCCCTGATACCGTCCATATCCAGCCATACTGTTTTCAATACCTTACGTTGCTCTTCATCAGAAAAGCTGATATCAGCCTTTGTATATTGCTGATAAACACGTTCCACCCTTGCATTTACCGTTTTCTCATTATTTTTATTCCATGCATTACGTGTAATCACCATAACAAAAACCGTACAGCTGAAGACAAACAGCATTAATGTTAACAACGTACATACAACTAACCGCAGCAGTCCATGCGTACCACGAAGCTTTCCGGCAGACGTCATATTGATTCTTTGAATTACCTGTTTTCTATCTTCTTCAGCATCGTTCCCTGATTCTGATTCATTATGTGGCTCTGACTCATCTGACAACATGACCTTATTTCCATGTACCAATTCATCGATACTTATATTAAACATTTCGCAAATATCCATCAGTTTATCTAAATCAGGGTATGCCTTATCAAGCTCCCATTTAGATACTGCCTGTCGGCTTACACCGATTTTCTTAGCAAACTCCTCCTGACTCATATTTTCCGATTTACGATATTCTAAAATTCTGGCTCCTATTAACACCATAATTATACTCTCACTCCTATATTTAAATACTTCTGTATATCTGATTAAAAATTAATACTGTATCGTCTTTTAGCTCCTAATATATCCTTCTTTATAGCATCAGGTATAAATATTATAGCAAAAAGAAAAGTTAATGACAATTCCGATACCGACTTTATCAATTTTAAAGCCTGCCAATATATAGAGAGAAATAATTAAATGGAATCTCCTTTGTCCAAATAAAAATACCGCAGATTATCTTCTCAACTCGCAGTATTTTCACTCTGTAAAAGGGATTTACCATGTAATATTACTATATATTAACTCCATTTTCGTACTTTCACTTCAAGAATCGTTCCCAAACCGGAAAACGATTACGCAATGAAACATACACATGATTGATCGATACTCTATCGTACAAAAATAGTTTTCCTTTATGGTTCATCAATCATCATAAACTTCATATAAGTTTCTGTTTCAAGTGCCTCCGGACTTACTTCTGAAAATGCCGACACGCGATATATAGAACCATTCTCCAAATCGGTAGCCGCTTCAAAATAATACCTTTCAAGCTGTTTATCCATAGCTTTATATTCTTCTGTGTATATATAATAATAGAAGGTTTTACCATTTACCTCGATGCTTTCTATCTCTGCCTCTGAGTCCGTCCATGTGGCGGTTCCCTTTGTCATCAGCATTTTAGCATCCGTATCTGTACGTATATAATCATCAGCAATAACTGTTGCCGTTATATCTCTTTCCATATCACTATATACCTTCATGCTATAGTAATTTGGTTTTATCTCTTGTCCAATCAAATAAAAATTATCCTCAATCTGATAAGACACGAGTTTATTCTCTTTTTTATTATACAGTGAATCTTCAGCTAAAAACTCTTCCGTAACTACAACCTGCAAATCAGAATACATCTCATCCGCTACATAGGCCGTTCCGGCGGGTGTATTTTCTTTATCCGTAGGTCTCGCACCATCCAAAAGAGAATCCGCAATAAGTATATAAGACTCATATTCTCTTATAAGCTCTTCCTTGGACTGAAATCGCACCTGGTCAATTCCAAGCAATCTCACCATAATTTCAAAAGAATGTTCTTTATCCGCTGTCTTATATGCCAGTAAAACATTTTCTCCTTCATCTTCATACACACAGTATAGATAGGAATTTCCACCTATTGCTATTTCATCAAATGTTTTTTTTAAATGATACCAACTGTCTATATCCGTATTCATGGAATCAAGCTCTTTTAGGGTTAAATCATAGCTTCCATCGATTACCGATATTCCCATTTCAAATGTTCCTTTATCAGAATAAATCAATCCTAATTCATCATGAACCACTGCCATATTTTTGTTCGGAATATGAATTTCAAATCCATCAATTACCACAATTCCCATATAATCAGTGTCAGAAGCAATATTGTCGGTTGATATATCATGCTTTTTGAATATCAGTAAGCCAATCAATGTCACCATAATCCCTGTTACAAACGCTATTGTAATGATAAATATGATTTTATTCTTATTCATTCTTTTTTAAGCTCCCTTATCAATAAAATCAAAATAATAATCAATATAAAACCGATTGTCATTATTACAATCAGCGTACCGGTATCATAATTCACCAATATTTTACCCGTATCAGAATTTGTATAGCAGTATATATAATCACCGTTTCTTACTCCTTTTGTATCAAGCAATACCGCTTTTTCAATCACTTCTCCGTTTTCCCCATATCCACTCACATCTGCCAGCGAATACTGTTTATAAATTTCGTCAACCCTAACAAGCGTCTTCTTATTATCTGATTTATCCCATACCTGACATGCCATACATTTCACCACAACAGCCGTTATGCCTGCCAACAGAATACATATCAACAGCAGACTGATTTTTAACCCTGCTTTTGTCCGTTCGGGTTTCATTTTTGTCTCTGTATCAGGTTCCTCTATATTTGCTTCTTCTATATCTCCTATTCCCGACGAATTTGTAATGTCATCTTCTGCCATCAAATTCTCTTTCTGTGAAAAAGAAGCTGAATTTTCATCATGACTTTCCACTGTGGGAAAAACTTCTGTTCCCTTCAGCAAATAATCGACACTTACCTGAAACAATTCGGACATCTTTAAAATCTTGTTGACATCCGGTATTGTCTTATTCAACTCCCATTTCGACACAGCCTGTCTGCTTACATCCATCCGCTCGGCAAATTCTTCCTGAGTCATGTTATGTTTCATTCTTAATTTTGATAATTGTTCACCTATCAATGCACTGCCCTCGCTACTCTATTTCTCTTTCGTTTTATCTCGGAATTTTCAGTTATATTATATAATAATATAACTGATACAACTCTTCCATTTGAAATTTTATCCATTCCAGCTAGTTGCGTCTATAACCCTGAAGTTTCTATCACGCAACCCAAAGTCGCATCGACGATTTTTATCACGTTTTCAAAATCCAAGTGCACCATAATTCCTTATTTTATAAAATTGTCTGTTTCCCCACTGCCTCAACAGCTTATCGATGCATATTGTAAAGCTTCTCATATATACCACCCCGTTCCAGCAGCTCCTCATGGGTTCCCTGTTCTGCAATTCCATCATCAGTAAGCACCAAAATATTTTCTGCATTCTGAATCGTGGTAAGTCTGTGGGCTATGACAAATGTTGTACGATTTTGGGCAAGCTTCTCCAAAGAATCCTGAACCACCTTTTCACTTTCATTATCCAAAGCCGATGTTGCCTCATCAAAAATTAGAATTGGTGGATTCTTCAAAAAAACTCTTGCAATGGACAGACGCTGCTTCTGTCCTCCTGAAAGCTTCATTCCTCTCTGGCCTATATCCGTATCATATCCATCCGGAAATGACATAATGAACGCATGGACATTTGCACTTTTCGCAGCCTCAATAACCTCTTCTCTTGTGGCATCATAAAATCTTGGTATCAAAGAACAAAGTGTAGTTTTTCCTGCACCCGAAGCTCCCACCAATGCAATGTATGAACCTGCAGGAACATCTAATGAAATGTGGTTTAAAACCTTTTCCGAATTTTCCTGATATCAAAAGGATACATTTTCAAAAGATATCGCTCCTTTTACATCGGTAAGCTCCTGCGCGTCAGAAGCATCTGTTATGTCGGGACAAATATTCATAATCTCCCGGAATCGTTCAAATCCGCTATATTCGTTCTGAAACTGCTCTGTAAAATCGACAAGAGTTTTAATCGGCTCAGTAAATACCCCGATATATAAAAGAAAGGTTATCAAATCACTGACATTTACCGTATTATGGGCAATCAGGACTCCGCCTGCCAAAATAACATTCACCTGAATCAAAGTTGTAAATACGCCTACACCTGCCTGAAAGCTCCCCATGTATTGATAGCTGTTCTTTTTCGCTGCAAGAAATCCATCATTTCCATTCTGTTCAGCAAAAAAGCAAAGATAAACATAAATGGAAGTACAACAAATGCTGCCAGTGCCAGCCAGACATTTATATTAATTAAAATAATAAAAGCTCCTGTTATTTTAAGGACCGATAGAATAATATTTTCCGGTCCATGATGTAAAAGCTCTGTTATATCAAATAAGTCAGAGGTTATTCTGCTCATAAGCTGTCCTACCTTTGCATCATCGTTAAAAGAAAAACCTTGAAAAGCTGTTACACAACATTTCAAGGCTTCTTTTAAGCAGGGGATGAGAGAATCGAACTCCCACCAAAGGTTTTGGAGACCCCTATCATACCATTTGACCAATCCCCTATATATAAGGTTTCCAAGACTTTTTATTTTTCCAAATTGTCCTATTTAGGACACTTTATTTTTTAGGACTTTTCATTTAGCTTAGAAATAATTCACAGTCTTGCAAACACAAAGTATATTATACATATTCTTAGGGAATTGTCAACTATATTTTTTAGAGTTGACATAAGTCTATTAAAGTGAACTACCCATTACAGCATAATGAATTTTTAACGGACAAATATCAATTCAATAGCCTTAGATTAAATCAATGCCAACATTCAAGCTAAGCAATCTTTACCTGCTTATTAACAAAGCTCTCAAAATCATTTCTCATAAATATATAATTTTCCTTTTGATTTCTGATATATGCATGATTTCTTTTAAAGAAATCTATCAGCCAAGGCTCCATATATTCATCCTTCTCCTCTTTGCAAATATAGGCTATCAGCATTAGCATAGATGGTTTATTCTGTTCCTCGCATAAACTTGATTTCCGGTTTATCTCATTAAAATAATCCTCTTTCATAACGTCAAAGAGCTTAATAGCCTCCTCATTCGCCTCTGAATTAATATTATTTTTTACAAATTCCAATACATCTGCATCCATGCTTTCCCTACTTACATTAAAATATTCATAAAAGTCAATCCCTTAATATCATAAATATCTGGGATTTGACCGTATATCAGGTTTGGGACTGCTTTTCAAGACTTTCCAATAACAGTATATATGATATTCAATCCATGAGTGTTACTGCATGGGGAAATAAGGATAATTTCTTTGATGCAACTACATGGTTTAAAAGAATAGAAAGAGACCAAACCCGAAAAAACGAAATAATATACGCATAAACATTTCAGAAAGCATTTCATATATTAACTATAAGAAATTTAATCTAGAACCAGAATTTTCAGGTTCTTTTTTATAGCTATAAAAGGAGATGAATCAAATGAGTTATACAAATAGTTCATTAATATCGTATACAAAAATCAGTCCTAACAGAACTTCCCCAAGAAACCATGTCATTGATACCATTACCATTCATTGTATGGCAGGAAATATGACCCTTGAATCCTGTGGCAATCTGTTTGCACAAACTTCTGCACAGGCATCCTCCAACTATGGTATTGACAGTAACGGCAAAATTGCAATGTATGTTGAAGAAAAAGACCGCTCCTGGTGCTCTTCTAATGCTGCAAATGATAACCGGGCTATTACCATTGAGGTTGCAAATGATGGCGGAGCTGATACCGGATGGCATGTTACGGATAAAGCAATGTCAGCATTAATTACGCTAATCGCAGATATTTGCAAACGAAATCATATCAAAGCATTAAAATGGAAGGCTGACAAATCCCTAATCGGTCAGGTAGACAAACAAAATATGACTGTCCATCGCTGGTTTTCGGCGAAATCCTGCCCAGGTGATTATTTATACAATAAATATCCTTATATTGTGGAAGAAGTAAACAAAAAGCTGGGTGCAAATACCAATCCTACTGCCCCATTGAAGCCAAATACCTCAGATAAGACGACTGTCCCTACAAAATCAACTACGCCTGATAAGCCGACTGCTTCGGCAAAATATACCCAGACGGATTTTATAAAGGATGTCCAGAAAGCTATCGGAGCAAGAGTTGACGGTATTGCAGGAAGCGAAACATTATCCAAAACTGTTACTGTCTCCATGTCAATCAATAACACACATAAGGTCGTAAAACCGATTCAGAAGTATCTGAATTCTTTGACATTTAATTGCGGAACAGTCGATGGTATTGCTGGTCCTATATTTGATAATGCCGTAAAGAAATTTCAACAGTCAAACAGCTGTATTTCCGATGGTGAAATCGCAGCCGGCGAGAAAACATGGAAAGTCCTTCTGGGTCTATTGTATTAAGAAGACCGTAACGAACCGGCTGTCAGGCATATTAACCGTAAATAGATTTATTAGGAGGTAATGTTATGAAGGATGTAATACAAAATATTGATTGGACACAGGTAATCTATACAGCATGGACTGTCATACTATTACCTGTCCTCACATATATCGGAACACAGGTCAATAAATACACAAAATCAAAGAAGCTCGACAAATATAACGAGCTCTTGTACAAAAGCGTTGTAGCTGCTGTTAAAGACGTGAATGAATGCATTGTAAAAGATATTAAAGGCACCGATAACTGGACAGAGCAAAAGAAAAAGGAAGTAAAAGAAATTGCAAAAACAAAAGCTATCCAAGCCCTTCCTAACGCCGCATACCAGACTCTAAAGGCATCAAATAAAAATTTTGATGAATATCTTGATTCATTAATCGGTGCTGCCTTATATGATTTAAAAAATGGCAAATAAGTAAGGTGGTAACTGTGATATGGATGAAATTTTAGAATTAACAAAAATTGATTTCAGTTGTTATTTATTTCCGTTTTTGTTATATGAATCGGAATGAAATCAGCTGTTTCGATACAAGACAATGCTTAGAGGTACTCCAGAAAAAGCATGAAGAATCTGTCAGGCAATCCATTCGCCATGACGAAATGATTCAGAATGACATATCTTCTCTTACGGAAACCGTCAACGGAATCGTCATAACACTTGATACAATGCAGCAAAAAAACAACGAAACAAAGTTAAAAGAGCTGAAAGACAGTCTCATCAGGTATTACAACAAATATAAAAATACAGGCGAATGGTTGCGGCTGGAGAAGGAGGACTATCATGTCAAATTTAATACCTGGAAACAGTAAACATCTTACCCAAAAGGATAGGATTTGCATCAAAGAACAACTTAATCACGGAACATCTTAATCACGGAACATCTTTCAAAGATATTGCTAAGTTTCTTTGTAAAGACCCAACTACTATTTCGAAAGAAATCCGTTTACACCGCATTGTTGATTTATCTCATTTTCATACCTTTAATGATAACAACAATCATTGCATTAAACAATTTAACTGCAGGAAAACTAACATTTGCAACAGGATTATTCGCTGTCAAGAACATTGTGCCTCTTGTATTGAATGTAACCGTCATTGTAACTGGAACATCAACATTGATGAGCTAAACGAAGCTGCCCAAGAGCTTGAAGTGTCTACTGAATTTCTGCAGGATAACTTAAATAAACTAAAAGATAAAGGTTTTACTATTGAATTTAAATCATCAAATGAAGATTTACAAAATTTTTTAAGGGGAAATATTCAATTTCCTCTTATTTTTTACAATTTAATCTGTTTCTCTACTCTTAGTAACAGTAATATCTCACTGACAATTTTTACATCATTCTTCACAAACTATTTCCCCAAAAATAATGCGCATTCATATTTGCAAACAATCAATTTATATATTACACACCCACAGTTTTTTCAGATTCACAGCAACAAAAAATAAGCACTAAATAGTGCTTATTTCCTTAATACATATTCATGTACCTTCAGAATTTCATACAGAAAGCTTTGCTGCCATCCTCTGCCTTCGCTTC
>CAZATW010000060.1:0-16069 GCA_964488185.1 uncultured Coprococcus sp.
TAAATTTGTTACTCGCCGCCTATAGAGGCGGGAGTCATCTCCCATCTGATATAATTTAATTTTATTTCCTAATAGAATTATTGCTTTAACCAATCTCATCCGTCCCTCACATACCAGCTGATGGTTTCATAATATTTTCTGTATCAGCATAGATTTTGGCGAACTATATACAAAATCCAGTATGAATCACAGTCAATCCTAAAACTTTTTTGGTTTTTGGGAAATTGACACTAAAATTTATTGTTATCCCAAATATTTTCAAGAATTTTATCCTTTACATATTATTTATACATGTTATAATCAATAAGATTACGTTTTTTATCAATAAAATAATATTTTTATCAATAAGTGTCGCACAAAATCGTGCGCAGGTCATCATTTGCTTACGGCATTGATGGTAGAAAATAGGAGATGTAGAAAAGTGAAGAATACTATCGAAATCAGATGGCATGGCCGTGGTGGTCAGGGTGCCAAAACAGCCGCACTTCTGCTTGCAGATGTTGCGTTTAAGACAGGTAAATATGTTCAGGGATTCCCTGAATATGGCCCGGAACGAATGGGCGCACCGATTACTGCTTATAACAGAATCAGCAGCGAGCCGATCAGGGTTCACTCCAACATCTACACACCTCAGTATGTTGTAGTTGTTGACGAATCACTTTTAGGTGCAGTTGATGTAACTGCCGGACTTCGTGAAGATGGCGCTATTATTATCAACACTTCTAAGAGTGTCGAGGAAATAACCCCTCATTTAAATGGTTATAAAGGCAAGGTATATACGCTTGACGCAAGAGAGATTTCCATGCAGACCTTGGGCAAGAATTTTCCAAACTCCCCTATGCTTGCTGCCATCGTGGCTGTAAGCGGCGTTATGGAGGAAGAGAACTTCCTTGCAGATATGCAGATTTCATATCAACATAAATTTGCAAAGAAGCCTGAGGTAATAGAAGGCAATATGAAAGCCTTGAAGCTTGCTTTCAGGGAGGTAATGAAATAATGAGAACAGATATCAGTAAAATACACGAGAAAAGTAAATGGCAGGATATCACTTTAGGTAATCAGGTATACGGCGGTGGTACTTCAAAGGCATTTAACACAGGTGAATGGAGAACCGCTACACCTGTTCTTGACGAAAGCAAATGTGTACATTGTCTTTTATGCGCACCTGTCTGCCCTGACAGTTGTATTCCTGTCGTAAGCGGCAAACGACTTGCATTTGACCTTGACCATTGCAAGGGCTGCGGCATCTGTGCATACCAGTGCAAATTCGGTGCAATAACAATGAAGGAGGGCAAATAAATGGCAATCAGAGAACGATTATCAGGTAATGAGGCTGTCGCACATGCAATCAAACAAATTAATCCGGACGTTATGCCTGCATTCCCTATTACCCCTTCAACGGAGATCCCTCAGTTTGTTTCGACATTTATCTCAAACGGAGAAATCGATACGGAATTCATTCCGGTAGAAAGTGAGCATAGTGCCATGAGTGCCGCAATCGGTGCCGAAGCTGCCGGATGCCGTACGCTTACCGCCACTTCTTCATGCGGTATGGCTCTGATGTGGGAGGAATTGTATGTTGCGGCATCAAACCGTCTTCCACTTGCTCTTGCTCTTGTAAACAGAGCATTGTCGGGGCCTATTAATATCAACTGCGACCACTCCGACAGTATGGGTGCCCGTGACACGGGCTGGCTCCAGATATATGCCGAAAATAATCAGGAGGCATATGACAACTTTATTCAGGCATATCGAATTTCCGAGCATAAGGATGTCCGTCTTCCTATTATGATATGTCAGGACGGTTTTATTACAAGCCATGCCGTGGAAAATATTGAGCTTATCGAAGATGATAAGGTTAAAGCATTTGTCGGTACATATGAGCCGGAAAATTATCTTTTAAATCCAAATATGCCAATGGCGCTCGGACCATATGCCACATCGCCATACTATATGGAAACAAAGATGGCACAGAATGAGGCTATGAAGAACGCAAAGCAGGTTATACTGGATGTTGCTAGGGAATTTGAAGGAATCAGTGGCAGAAAATATGGTTTCTTTGAGGAGTACCGTATGGAGGATGCAGAATATGCCATTGTTATAATCGGTTCAGCAGCAGGTACTACAAAAGAGGCTGTTGATGAACTGAGAAATCAGGGCAAAAAGGTTGGGCTTTTGAAGATAAGAGTATTCAGACCTTTCCCTGGCGATGAAATTGCAAAGGCTCTCGCCCATACAAAGGCTGTTGCTATCCTTGACAGAAGCGAAGGCTTCCGGGCAGGGGGCGGTCCTCTCTCAGCAGAGGTAAAGGAGCACCTCTATGATATAAAGGCTGACACAAAAGCAATCAGCTATATCTATGGTCTTGGCGGTCGTGACTACACAACCGACAGTGCAAAGGAAGTATATGCACAGCTTGAAGATATGATAACAAACGGATGCGAGATTCCTCAATATCAGTATATAGGACTTAGAAAATAGGAGGTAAGATGAAATGGCATATAATTTTAAAGAAGTAATGAATAAGCCTGAGCGTCTTGCTCCGGGTCATAGAATGTGTGCAGGCTGTGGCGGTACGATTGCAGTCAGAACCGTACTTCGTGCGCTTCACGAGGGCGACAAGGCAGTAATCGGAAATGCAACAGGCTGTTTGGAGGTTTCCTCCTTCATGTATCCTTATACGTCATATGAGGACAGCTATATTCACAATGCATTTGAAAATGCAGGAGCGACGCTTTCAGGTGTTGAAACCGCATATAACGTATTAAAGAAAAAGGGTAAAATTGACGATACTTACAAATTCATCACATTTGGCGGTGACGGCGGTACTTACGATATCGGACTTCAGTCACTTTCAGGAGCTATGGAACGTGGACATGATATGGTTTATGTCTGCTATGACAACGGTGCCTACATGAACACCGGTATTCAGCGTTCATCGGCTACCCCTATGTATGCAGATACCACTACGACCCCTGTCGGAAGTGTATCAAACGGTAAAATGCAGAACAGAAAAGACTTGGCGCAGGTTATGGCGGCTCACGATATTCCTTATGTGGGACAGTCAACGCTTCTCGGCAATATGAGGGATTTGTATGAGAAATCAGAAAAGGCTATCTATACACCGGGAGCTGCATTCCTCAATGTTATGGCTCCATGCCCTAGAGGCTGGAGATATCCTACCGAACAGATTATGGACATCTGCAAGCTGTCAGTTGAAACCTGCTACTGGCCTTTATTTGAGGTAATCGAAGGAAAATGGATTCTCTCCTATGCGCCAAAGAAAAAGCTTCCTATCGAAGACTTCCTGAAGACACAGGGACGTTTCAAGCATCTCTTCAAGCCTGAAAATGAGCATTTGCTTGTTCAGTATCAGGAAGAAGTTGACCGCAGATGGGAGGATTTGCTGTTTCGGTGTTCTAAGAATTAAGCATTGGATATATATTAAATTTTTATCCGTACGAGCCGGATATATTGATATGATTTCTTCGAACGCTTGCGCTCGGTAAAATACGCAGCGGCGTATTTTAATGTCGCTGAAATGCATATCAATATATTCGGCTCTGAGTATGTAACAATATAAAATTTAGCATCATACTGTTTTATCTACTTATTATATATATGAAACCCGATATTAATTTTATAAATAATCTCACATATGCCACCAAGTACACCTACATAAAAGAGAGTTTGTGGTAATTGATTAAAAAAATAATTTTCTGAAAAATTACCATTACTAATTAACAATACTAATTCATATATTTTTATTCCTATTATTGTCCCCAACATTGTAATGCATATATTTCTTACCTCATTCTTCTTCATAATCTCACGCATCCTTTCTTTATCATATTTTCACTATTTAATCCCATATTTTCATTCAATCCACTTTCGGTTATTAATGAATCATTAGATATATTTGTGTCTGTTTTTCCACAACTTGTCAATATGCACATATAATAAAAACTATACATATGCTCATAGTAACTGCAAATAATCTTTTTCTCATATTGTCACGTCATTATATTCCCACGATTAACAGTATTAAATATTGTCTTATTTTTTGCACTTAACACCTTAAGACTCAGGTAAAATATCCCAAAATGAATTTTTGAATTATTCCTAATCTTAAGATAATTCATTTGAAATAACTACTACTTAATCCTCCATGTACTCAAATATCCAATTGTCCTTTTCATAAGCTTTTTCTTTAAAGCTGCCTTAGCCTTTTTTGTACCTTTTACAGTAATAGCAGCATTTTTATATATACCCTTAAATGCATTCTTACTTATGGTCTTAAGATTTCCTGCTGTCAGGGTTATCTTCTTAAGATTCTTACAGCCATAGAATACGCTACTTCCTATCATTTTTACCTTAGACGGTATGGTAATACTCTTTAGCTTTGTACATTTATAAAATGCCTTGCTGCCTATAGAGGTTACATTCTTGCCAATAGTTACTTTAGCCAGAGAGGTACATTCGCAAAATGCATAGCTTCCTATTTTCTTGACCTTTGCAGGTATGGTTATTCTTGTTAAATCGAAGCAGTAAGCAAATGCATAATTCCCTATTGAGGTAACATTTTTTCCCAATGAAATCCTTTTTAATGCTAAATCATTATAAAATGCATAGTCTCCTATTCTCTTGACTTTTGTGGGTATGGTTACGTCGGTTAATCTGAAACAAGAATTAAATGCATAATCCCCTATTCTCGTTACATTTTCTCCATCAATCTTACTTGGAATCACAACATCCTTATCACTACCACTATAATCTGTAACAGTAATACCTGTGCTATTTTTCTCATATGAAAAATCATCATCTGATGATGCATATACATGTCCCACTGGCAAAATGCTTAGCACCCAAAATAGCATCACAATTTTTATTACCATAAAAATTTTCTTTGAATTTTTCATTTCATGTTCTCCTCTAATCTAAATATTATGCTTAATACAATCAAACCATCGCTACTTATTAACATCAATTTAATTCAACGGCTTATATGTCTTTGAAATCATCGGGTCTACAAAAGCGGCATTTATCGAGTTACTCCAAAACAGACCTCCACCTTCAGCAAAGCCTTCAAATTCAATTCTTAACTCCTGAACCCCTGAAATATCCACACTAACGTCCTGTGGTTTTATCCCTCCATACATTAATATAGAGGAATATAATAATTTGTCATCTCCATATACAAACATCTGAATCTGCGTTTTTTCACCATCCGTTGAATCCTTCGATTCGTTGTCCAATGTAAATATACCCGTCAGCAAATTATATTCTCCATTAACAAGATACGCGATGTTTCCCTTTTTGGAACTTTTTCCATAAGCAGAACATTCAATACCGTTTTTATAGGAATTACCAACATTATCCGTAAATGTTCCCGTTATAACCTTCGGTTTAATATCCCCCTCTGTATAAAACGTCTCAAGCTCCATCAGACTTACAGGCACAAAGCTTTCTATTCTCTCTAGTTCTTCCTCCAGTTCTTCATCATTACCTACGGAGCTTTTCGCAGACGAAACAATAACTTTGGCATCTGTGTAATTACCCTGACTAAGCAAATCCTCCGCCTCTTCTATAGCTGCATTTATACAACTGTTTTTCACACTTGTTATATTTATCGTATATATTTCATCCTTGAAATAATCATATAAGGCATTGTACGCAGCAATTGCTTCTTTCCATTCTTCGCTTTGCATATGGCTTTCAGCCTTAGTCTCAAGATTAGTTCGATAATTTTCCTCTATATCTGATATTTTCTTGTCAAGACTGCCATCATCATATACCTTTTTTGCAGACTCATATAATTCTATAGTTTTTAAATATTTCTCATCGTCAATAAATACCTTTGCCTGCGCATCTATCATTTCAATATATTTATCTTGAGAAGTTTTCTTTTTATCGCCTGCTGTCTTATAATTGGTATCTTCTTCTATAACCAAATCATAATACTTCATAGCATCTTCATAATCAGCCTTTTCAAATGCACTATTGGCAGACTCAAAATCGTCCTTTGATGACTTAAGTCTTTCCAACAATTCAAGTTGCTCATTTATGTACTTCATTTTTTCATCATTATCAGCATTCTCATACTCTGAATTAATTTCTGAATATGCATCATCATAGCTGATTTTATCCGAATTGTAATCAGATATAATTACTTCTATATTTTTTTCAATCTGTTTTTGTGTTCTACAGCTGCATAAGAATATGGATATACTCAAAATCACAATACAAACAAGTTTCTTTCTCATATTTCTCCTCCTCGTATAGTTATTCAAGACTCGCTCGCGAGTCTTGGCGTGGGATTCGTGTCAACATTAGCTGACATAACTCATTTACGAATCCCTGTGCATCCTCGCGGAGCGTATATCAGGTGGGAGATTGGACTCCCACTGATGTAAATTTGTTACTCGCCGCCTATAGAGGCGGGAGTCATCTCCCATCTGATATATTCCTGTGATTTACTGTACATAAGTTCCGCAACCAATTATTTGGGCATATCGAAATATTCCCCTCACCAAAAGTCAGACCTAAAAACCTAACGATTGGATGTAGATATATTTACGAATTTAAGAAAATAGATACTTTCAAATATACTATCAATAAATCTTACAAACAAATTAACATCATCGACTGAATCTTCGCCCATAACGAAGCACCTGCTGATATAATAATTATTGTCGGAACAAGTGAAACTATACTACACGCAAGTCCTGCAACCGCCATTCCTTTTCCCGGTTTCTTCTTTGCCAAAGAAACACCGCCAAGAATAAGCCCTACTATGGCACACGGAAGTGACACATAGTATAAACAACACGAAAATACAAGTGCTACTATACCTAATACCATCGATGCAATTCCTAGTCCTGCACTTCCCTGCGGACTATAGGGATGGCTCTGCTGCTGATACATCTGCTGTGAACTTCCTTGTTGCTGATTAAAATAATTGTTCTGTTGTTCCATTTTCTCCACCTCGTTTTTATTATTTATGTAGAACTATTATCCACACATATCTATATTATGACAGTAGCAACATTCTCCCAGTCACCGTCATGTCTATAATATATAATGTATACATTATATATCCTGTACATAAGTTATGCAAGCAATTTTTTTTGGATATAATAATCAAAAAATGGAGTTACTGCTTATGGTACGATTGCGAGTATTAGAAATATTGAAAGAAAAAAATCATTCAAAATACTGGCTGTATAAAAGAATGGAAATGAGCTATCAAAACTTTAACAAGATGGTTAATAACGAAACCACCTCTATCCGTTTTGAAAATCTTGATATGCTTAGTAACATTTTAAATTGTACAGTCGGGGATTTATTTGAAAAGATAGATTCCGATGATGAACAAGAGCTATAAAACAGTTCCAAAACTTTATGCCTTGGTACTGTTTTTGTATTCTTTCATGCAATTTTATCAAACACATTCGAAAAATTGAATAACTTTATCCGGGAGTCTTCTTTTCAGCTCTTTTTTACAGGCACCTAAATAAAAAACTCCGCCTGCAAAAAAGGCAGCGCCATTCTCCTGCTGATAATCAATGAAATCAAACCATGCAGTATCATTTAAGTCTCCTGCAATATTTTTTTCTCGCTCTGACTCAGGCAGCAATTCATTTCTTACCGCAATCACATCGGGAAAATCAATATTGTATCCCTTTGCAATGCCGTTGTTCACCTGACGGAATGTTGTGTCAAGACCACAACCCAGATTGACCACACATGCCTTAGGATGCTTTTTTAAATATTCCTTGCATACGGAAGCTAAATCATATTGTCTTGTCGCCCCCATTATTGCTCCGACCTTATCCATGACCTTCCTCTGTTTTGGAAAATCATAGTCAATCCTATTAAATAAAGCCTGACAATCATTATCCGCAAAATTTTCCGGATACATATCCATTGCCAGCTTCCTTCCATATAACGGAATAATTAAGGTCTCCTGAACAGAATCCTTTTGAATTTTATATTTATCCATGATATTTCTCCTCTTATAAACCTATTCCAATATCAATTTGTACACCAATCCGTACAATACGGAGCAGCGTTTCATAAGCCTCTACACTTTTTTCGTCCATGCTCCCCTGCTGCTCCGTACTCTCCAAAAAGGTACATAACGCAAAAAATTCTGTCTGGCTGAGTATCTTTATTTCCTCCAGGCTGTATTTCTTTTTCGTTAAGCCACGCCTGTACAGCTCGTCATAATAACGGACGGCATATGAAACACTAAACTCAAGATATTCTGTCTTTTTACGTGCATAATACTCCGGGCTTCCATTGAATACGATCATCTGAAGTATTGGAAAATAGTCTTGGAATCTGGCAAACATCTGTACAGATGCTTTCTGCCAAAACAACTGCAGCAATTCCGCATCTGTTTTTTTCTCCAGTTCTTCCGGAAGAAGCTCTTTTTGCATTTTAAATAACTGCTCGATTATGCCATCACAGATTGTCTCAAAGATTTCCTCTTTTCCTTGGAAATGCTTGTAGAGTGCACCGGCGGTAATGCCTGCTTCTGTAGCAATCTTTCTCATGGAAGCCTTCTGATATCCGACACGGAGCATCTCAGCCCGCGCTGCTTCCAAGATTCGTTTTCTGGTTGTTTCTGTTGAATCTCTCATTTTCCACCTACATTTATGTATATTTGGTAAACATTGTTTACCAAGTTAGTATAACATCTTCCGGTTTACAATTCAAGTCCCTACAAATAGAAAAACGCTATACAACAGGACTAATCCTTTGCATAGCGTTTTATTATACATCCGAGCTGTCATCTCACTGTTTTAATGTGTACCCTATGTACGCTACAGCTTTGTTACATTTGCAGCCTGAGGACCTTTTTCACCTTCAATTACCTCATATTCTACCTTATCGCCTTCTTCTAAGACTTTAAATCCTGACATATTCAAAGCAGAGAAATGAACAAATATATCCTTTCCATCCTCATCACTGATAAATCCATATCCTTTTTTTGCATTGAACCATCTTACTTTTCCTGTTTTCATATTGTATTCCTCCTAAAACTTTTCGCAGTAAAAAACTGTCGTATGTAACTACCACCGGCAGTTTTCTCCGGATACTTTGGCAGCCGCAAAAGAGGCACAGAGAGATTAGCTCTGTGCCTCTTTGCATTTTTCCCTTGTACATTATATTGCCAATATATGATAATTGCAAGCAAAATTTTTATTTATCCTTCGTTGTTTTTGAAGCCTTTGCGGCTGTTTTTGTCGTACTGTCTGCTTTACGAAATTCAGCTTTCGACATTGCCTCGATTTCATCAGGCACGGTCGCACCTGCCACGTTCTTTGCTTCCGACTTTACGGACTTCTTTGTGGCAGCTCTCTTTGCCGCTGCTTTTTTGGCGGCTGCCTTCTTCTTTGCCGCGGTCTCTTTCTCCGGCGTATTGTCCGTATAATCATACTCAAATACCATTGTGGAAAGCGGTGGTACAGTTACTTTAATCGTATATGGCATTCTGTCCGTTGCTTTATCATCTGCTTTTACAGGCTTACTATTTAATCTTCCCTGTCCTCCAAATTGTACATCATCAGAATTAAGTATTTCTTTATAGGTTGTATAACACGGAACCGCAATCTCATAATCAGGTCTTTCAACAGGTGTAAAGTTACATACAAATAGTAACTGCTTCTTCGGTGTTGAGCCACGTCTCACAAATGAAATAATACTCATATCAGGGTGGTCACAGTCTGTCCACTCAAAGCCGATGGAATCGTAATCATTGACATATAATGCATCATTTGTCTGATACAGCTTATTAAGTGCTTTAATATATCTTTGGATTCCCTGATTAAGGGGATTGTCAAGGACAAACCAATCAAGGCTTCTTGCTTCACTCCACTCTCTAGGCTGGGCAAATTCCTGTCCCATAAACAAAAGCTTTTTACCCGGATGTCCATACATATATCCGTACGCAGCACGAAGATTTGCAAATTTATCACCCTCAAGTCCTGGCATCTTATTAATCATTGAACACTTGAGATGAACCACCTCATCATGTGATAAAACAAGAACATAATTCTCCGCATATGCATAAGACATACTAAATGTCAGCATATTCTGGTTGTTCTGTCTGAAATATGGGTCCATCTTCATATAGTCAAGAAAATCGTGCATCCAACCCATGTTCCACTTAAACAAAAAGCCCAATCCATCCATTGAAGCGGGTGCTGTTACACCTGCCCATGAAGTTGATTCTTCGGCAATCAGATACGCTCCCGGATTTCGCTCTTCCATAGTCTTATTAATATTCTGCATGAGTGCTATTGCATCATAGTTCTCATTTCCGCCGTCTTTATTTGGAAGCCACTGTCCATCCTGCTTGCCATAATCAAGATACAGCATAGACGCAACCGCATCTACACGCAGTGCATCTACATGGAACTTCTCTACCCAGAATAAGGCGTTTGCAGTAAGGAAGTTTACCACTTCATTTCTGCCATAGTCAAATATATAGGTTCCCCAATCAGGATGCTCTCCTCTGCGTGCATCAGGATGCTCATAAAGCGGCATACCGTCAAATCTACCCAATCCATGTGCATCTCTCGGAAAATGAGCCGGTACCCAGTCCAGAATAACACTAATCCCTTTACTATGCATATAATCAACGAAATACATAAAATCGGTTGGCGTCCCATATCTGCTGGTCGGTGCATAATAATTCGTTACCTGATATCCCCACGAACCATCAAACGGATATTCGGCTATCCCCATTATTTCTATATGTGTATATCCCATATCCAGTATATAATCCGCTACCATAGGAGCAAGCTCTCTATAGCTGAAGAAGCCGTCATCAGATTCCTCAATCTTCTTCCTCCATGAGCCAAGATGCATCTCATATATAGACATAGGCATCTTCATTCTATCCGTACGGCTTATCTGATTTCTTTCCGCCATCCATTTGCCGTCTTTCCAATTATACGCTGTCAAATCGGCAACTACAGATGCATTGTCAGGTCTCATTTGGGACTGATTTCCATAGGGGTCACTCTTATAAATAAGCTCGTCATATCTGGTAAGTATCTGATATTTGTATACTGCCCCTGGCATTACTCCCGGTATAAACAACTCATATACACCGCCATTTGGACGAAGCTGCATAGGATTCAGCATACCATCCCACATATTAAAATCGCCTACTACGCTGACACGTCTGGCATGAGGCGCCCATACGGCAAAATAAGTTCCTTTTACCCCGTCAATCATCATAGGATGGGCGCCAAATTTCTCATATATATCGTAATGCTTTCCCTCTGCAAACAGATATGTGTCAAAATCTGAAATCTGTGAATCAAATGAATATGCATCTGCCGTATCCACTGTCGAGCCATCCTCATATGTGGTTACTACCCTATATCGATTCCCTGAATATTCTTTCTTTGGAAAATATACTGCAAAAAATCCTTCATCTGTAATTTTCTCCATCTCATGTACCTTTTTGCCGGTATGTGATGTCACCTTAACCTGTGTAGCGTGTGGACGGAACACGGTAATGATTTGTCCATCTCCATAATCATGAATACCCAGCAAATGCTTTGGCGCATTCAGCTTTCCTGCCAAAAGCTCATCATAGAGCACCCAGTTAATCCATTCATCAATTCGTTTTCTCATAAAACCCTCCTGCATAATAATTAATCACGTTCTAAAATTTATGTGGTTTAGATTTCTTCAACCCTACTATTCTGACACAGATTGTAACGAAAAGTCCTGCGAATATTGTTCCCAAATATACACAGAACATTTTAAAAGCTGTTCCATATGGTATGATTGCCGTCAGTACATCCTTATCCGAAAAAAATACAGAATAGTTATTTTCAAATATCATTTCCTTAACTCCGGCAAAAGTCCCGTTTATGGAAAGCAGCATCACAACGATTGTTGCCACACCTATAATCATGGCGGCGGCACCACCCCATACAACACATTCATAAAGTCTGCGTTTCCTTACTACAAGAAAGCATGCGACAATAACAATAATGGAAAAAAACATACCATTGCTCGCCTGCGTCTTTATATGATTCAGCTTTTCAAGCTTATTTATGTTTTCTGCCGAAAGATATATTGCGCCTCCTTCAAATCCATCTTTATTCCCACTGTCAAATCCGTCACTTATGATACTGTATTCCAGCCAAGCATCTAAGTTCTTCAACTCACTTGTACTTCCGTTTTTCAAATCTGAAACAATTATCCCATCTGCCGCAGGCTTATATCTCTTCTCAGAAACATCTCGTGCTGAAAACATCCCCATAATGGATGCAGATACAATCAGCACAACGACAGCAACGGCCATAACAATCTGAAAAATTCTATATTTAATCATTTGTCTTACCTGTATAAATCATTTTGGTTAATTCGTATAAATACTTATCTATTTTATCATTTTCATGCCTTAATGTAAAGAAAAGAAAAGCCTATGGGTTGTTTGTATTCAAGACTCGCTCGCGAGTCTTGGCGCGGGATTCGTGTCAGCGTTAGCTGATATAAATATTGCCCTCTGTTCCTGACCAGCCATATATTTTAAAATATGGCTGAACCATTACCAAATGCAAATTAATTTATTTTTCCACTTGACAATAAATGGTGTTTCTACTATTATTGAATAGTATGTTTACATTGAATTGTCCGTGTCCGGTTTTAATGTAAAACCTTATTATAATGATAATACGATTAAGATGGAGGTAAGAGTTTTGGCAAATATCAAATCTGCAAAGAAAAGAATTGACGTAATTAACAAAAAGACTTTAAGAAACAAGATGATTAAGTCCAAGGTTAAGACTGTTGTTAAGAAGGTTGATACTGCTATAGCTGCAGGCGATAAGGAAGCTGCTCAGGCTAACTTGCTTGTTGCTATTTCTGAAATCAACAAGGCTGCTTCAAAGGGCATTTACCACAAGAACAACGCTGCCCGTAAAGTATCACGTCTTACAATTGCTGTAAATAAGATGGCTTAATTCCTTAATCAGTACTATATAGAATCACATATTTTGTTGGCTGCACATCATATATGATTCAATCAGTTTATATGAAAAAAACTGCCATAACCTAGGCAGTTTTTTATATTCATTATCAGAAAAAGGCTGCGTAAAATCTACGCAGTCTATTTTTTTGAACTCAATTCAACAATCAGCAGCTCTACAGCAATTACATCCGTAGTCTGACCTGTCTTAATCTTGTAATCAATATCTTGGCATCGCTCTACTATATTTTTCAGCTCAGTAAGAGAATAATAATTACACTGCTGACTGTACTTTTTTACAGACCATGCCGGAGTGCCTATCATCGCTGCTGTCTGTGCATCACTCTTTCCATCAGACATGCAGAGCTTTGTCTTAAGCATCATGTCAAACTGCCTTGCAATAAGATACAGAATTCTCATGGCAGGTTCGCGGTTTTCCAACAGTTCGTGATATAAATGTATTGCCTTTGACCGGTCTCTTCCGGCTATGGACTCAACCATTTCAAAAATTTTGCTTTCAGCACCCATAACACATACATTTTCCACATCTGAAAGGGTTATTGTGTCTTCTTCATAAGCATAACAAATCAACTTCTCAATTTCATTTTTAATCCACATCATATCGGACGATGTAGCTTCTATTATTCTAAATACAGCAGCATCCTCAATATTCTTTCCTACAGCCTTAAACCGGGATTTAATCCATATTGCCATGGTTCTGTCATCAGGCGTATTAAAGCATAGTGCCTCACCACAGGAATCAACCGTTTTAAACAATTTATTTCTTTTGTCTATCTCGGTTTCCACAAAAATAATTACTGTTGTATCCGGCATCGTCTTAAGCTTATCGGCAAATCCCTCACAGCTGGTTTTAAACAGTCCGCTGCCTTCCACCAGTACAACTCTCCGCTCTGCAAGGAACGGCATCGTTTCGCAAAAATCAATTACGTCTGCAGTATTGATTTTCTCTCCTATATATTTGGAAAAGTTCATGGTATCGTTGACATCCGTAAGCGTACCAAGAAGCTTATCTCTATATTGGTTAATCAGATATTTTTCATCCCCATATAGCAGATATATCCCGGAAAAGCTGTTATTCTTGATATGCTCATTAATTACCGTCATTCCATTTTTCTCAGTCTGCTTTTTTACCGCCATATGGTACTCCTCTCCATCTGTTATATGCCATAATAAAAACCTTTGTATCCATTCTCTAAACAAAGTTACTATATATTTTATATCCTATATCTGTGCGGTGTCAATTTCTATTCACAAAAATAATGTTGCAGATAACAGCTTATTGAGCTCGGAACCGATACATTTTATTATCCTCATATATAATCGCCCCACTTTTATCTGTTCTGAATATTTCAGCAGATATCATATCCAGCCGATTTAGTGTTTCTTTATTAGGATGTCCATACATATTATCCCTGCCACAGGAAATAACCGCATAATCAGGATTACATGCCGACAGAAACTCATTGCAGCTCGAATACCTTGAACCATGATGTGCAACCTTTAAGACATCACATTCAAGATTCATATTCATGGAAAGCAGCTCCTCTTCTGCTTCCTCTCCTATATCTCCCGTAAATACTGCCGACAGATTCTTTGTTTCAATCCTCAATACAAGTGACAGATTATTTGCATCAAATCCCACCGAAGTCCTTGAAGGATACAGGCACTTCACGCGAACACCCTCTGTGCTTTCCTTCTCACTGCCTGCACTCTCTGCTCCTGATTCCGATCCGTCGACCACATTTCCTTCTGCAAACACATCACCGGAATCAACATATATTACATTTATATTATTTTTCTCCGCCAATACAACAATCTCATTTAACGCATCCTTATCACCATACTCTGCCACCACCAGATTTTCTACCGTTATTCCCGTATACTCCGTACTAATCAGATACTTTATTCCCGAAATATGGTCTTCATCTCCATGCGTTACAAATACATAATCCAGACGGCTCATACCATAATATTTTATGGCAGGCATAAGCCTGTACTCGCCTATGTCATCTATACTTGATGAACCTCCGTCTATCAGAATATTCGTACCATTTTCCGTCATTATCAAGATTCCATCTCCCTGTCCCACATCCAGAAACACAATACGGAAACAATTCTTAAAATACATTGAGATGCAGACTGCCAAAGCTGCACAAGTACAAAGCTGAATCAACACAATCAATAAAACTTCTTTGTGCCCTTCCTTGTGCCCTTCCTTGTGCCCTTCTTTGTGCCCTTCCTTGTGCCCTTTTCCGATTAATACTACTCCACACAGTATAATTCCAACCACCGTATAATAAAATATAACCAGCCACAAGCTGATATGTCCTGTATTTATATCCGCATATGGTAGTTGTTCAAATCCCCTTCCCAGCACATCATATAATATCAAAATAATCCGTGCGGGAATCGTCATTACTCTGGCAAATGAAATCACGAAAAATCCCATGAAAATTGCAACTACACTCGAAAAAATAACAACAGAAACGAGAGGAACAACAATAACATTAATAAAAATACCATATAGCGGAAATTCATAATAAAAATAAATAATAATCGGCGTTATAATAATGTTAACGGATAAGCTGACAAGCAGGGCTGAAACAATCCTGTTATCCGCCTTTTTACCTATAATGGATTTTAATACAGGATACACCGTCGCTATGGCAAAAATTGCCCCAAACGATAACAGAAATCCAACGTCTTTTATAACATATGGATTCGTAAGACATATAATAATACAGGACAATCCAAGAGACGTAAGCATATCCGAGCTTCTGCCGATTGCTTTACCCACTATATCCACCGCAAGCATAATCATAGCTCTGGCGGTCGATACAGCAAGCCCTGTAATGATTCCATATAATATAATAACCAATACTGCAACGGCTCCCGCCAAAACATATGAACCCATATGTTTCTTTAATTTTCGGAACAAACCCATTCCAAGCAATGCTATGTGAAGTCCCGTCTAAACCCGAAACTTTGACACTAATGTGCAAAAGGGCAGTTTGTTAAATCGAGGACTTTAGATATTATATCCCCCTA
>CAZATW010000061.1:0-14230 GCA_964488185.1 uncultured Coprococcus sp.
AAAAATAATTTTGAAATTTTTACATTTTTCTATTGACATTTATTAGCTGGACTTCTGTCTTTATTTGCCGAAATAATTTGCAACCTCTTTCAGATTATTGATAATCGGCAAATGCTGTGGACATACGTGTTCACACTGTCCGCAGCCTACACAATCACTTGCTTTGCCAAAGCTTCCTGTAAGTCTGTCATAATATTCTCCCTGCGGCGTCCAGCCTTTCCCTTTAACTTCCTGCTTATCGGCATTATACAATGAGAAATACTTTGGAATCGCTATATTCATAGGACATCCGTCCACACAATACTCGCAGCCTGTACAGGGTATCGCTATGTTGCTGTTAATCATATCAACCGCCTTCATTACCATAGCATTTTCCGTTTCATTGAGCGGTACAAAGTTCTTCATATAGCTCATATTATCCATAAGCTGTTCCATATTGCTCATACCCGACAAAACCATTTTTACATTATCAAGACTTGCTGCAAATCTGATAGCCCATGATGGAACAGACATATCAGCGTCATAATCCTTAAACAGTTTTTCTACATTCTCAGGTACTTTCGCTAAGGTTCCTCCCTTTACTGGCTCCATAACAATAACAGGCTTACCGTGCTTTACAGCAACCTCATAGCATTTTCTTGACTGGATTCCCTCGCTGTCCCAATCCAGATAGTTAATCTGGAGCTGAACAAACTCCATTTCAGGATGCTCGGTAAGCACCTTGTCAAGCAGCTCCGCATTGTCGTGGTACGAGAAGCCTATATGCTTTACAAGTCCCTTTTCCTTCTTGTCCATAATCCAGTTAAAACAGTCAAGCTCCGTATATACCTTATAGTGGTCTAATCCCACATCATGGATGAGATAATAATCAAAATAATCCACGCCTGTTTTTTCAAGCTGTGTATTAAATATCTTATCCCTGTCCTCCTTTGTATGAAGGAATCCGGCATGAAGCTTCGTAGCAAGTGTATAGCTGTCACGCGGATGTCTCTTTACAAGTGCCTCTTTTGTTGCATTTTCACTGTTAAAACCACAATACATCCATGCAGTATCAAAATATGTAAATCCGTTTTCTATAAAGCTGTCCACCATCTGCTTTGTCAATTCGATATCGATGCTGGAAGCATCATCAGGATTCGTTAGTGGCAGCCTCATAAGGCCAAAGCCTAATTTTCTCTCACTAAATAACATCGCAGTCTCTCCAATCCTTTTATATTCATATCTCGCCATGCACCTCGCCTCCGGCTCGGTCACGGGCATTCACATCTCGCCATGCACCTCGCCATGCACCTCGCCTCCGGCTCGGTCACGGGCATTCGCCCTATGCCTGATGATAAAGACAATCTCGTCTGCAAGCAGCCGGTTTGTCTTTATTATCAGGCGCATGGCTCATTGCTTTCGTGAACATTATACCCCATCTATGTTGCTGCCGCAATTATTTTTGTCGGATACAGCATATACAGGCTATCCATACATGTATATTGCATCATCATTTAATTCCGTACATATATATAATCCCTCTGCAAATAATCTTTCCGCTGCTTTTATGATATGCCTGCAATCAGTCGCCGGATTATGGACTAATGTCTTATATTCGCTATACAAATTTTTTATCGTATGATTGATGTTGTGGGTGCGTACCTTTTCTGCATAGTCTCTTTCCGGCAGAACAAGCGCTCGCCACATCAATCGATGAAGCTCATTCTCATACTTTTTGTGCTGTCCTATACCATATTCATAATTATCGCTATGAGGATAGGTGAATGAATCTGCGAGATAATGCATCATAACGCCAAGTATAAAGCTGCTTCTCCATTTGCATTTTCTATGCTTTTTCAAATAACTGCTGTGTTTCTCTACCCTTTTTCTTGCATTGCTATGAACATGACCGTTGAAATTCTTTCTTTCCTTAATCCCGTTTGCATATGAGAAAAGCCATACATCAGGCATAATGTTTCCTAATAAAAACAGCTTCTCCTGTAGTGGGGTGAAGCTGTTTTCAATATTGTTTATGAGATAATATCCCAGTGCAAGATGATCCTTCGTTTCCATACATAACCTCCACACATAATAATCAATTTATCTGTTGCGATTATTGCCTGTAGCCTAATAACCGCTTTATTTTGATTACAGTCTTTATGTTATGTATTTATTTTTTTCAAGTAGGTCTGACTTTATTCATTGCACCTTATATTACTTTATATGTCATTATTTAACTTTCATATTCTTTACTGACGACCAGCCTGAATAATATGTCTTTGTTCCTACCTTTTTATAGGTTCTTATTCTTACATAATATCGTTTCCCCGATTTCAGACCTGTCAATTTTTTATTTGTGACAGTATATTTCTTTATTGTTACCGTCTTTTTTCCTGATGTAAAATTCTTATTTGCCGCATACTGTATCTGATATCCTGTTACCTGCTTCGATACCTTACTGAATTTAACAGTAATGCTTCTCTTGCCTGCCGTAAGACTCTTGATTGCAGTCTTCTTCGGCGCTATCTTAAAACTCTTTTGAACCGTTCCCGAATAACCGTTTTTGAACTTTACGGTTACCGTATATACACCTACATTTTTTCTGCCACTGCTATAAGTTACCGTATAGCATGAAGAAGGTATGGTATTGCCTTTTTTATCCTTTACTGATACAGAAGGCTTCTTTACTTTTCCATCATAAATATATGATGTTGCCGACAGCTTCACGTTGCCGATAGCATATATCGTTGTAATGTCTTTCTTCTCTGTACAGGACGGGTTTGAACAACGATGGCTTTTACTTCCGTCTTTAGATGTCGTTGCCGCCTTATCAATCGTCCATGATGCACGATAGCTATGATTACATACTACTGTTATATCATATGTTGCCTTAAGACTGCCTATCTGTGCTGTAATCGTCGCTTTACCAAGCTTCTTACCTGTTACAACGCCTTTATCAGTAACCACAGCAACTGCGTCATCTGAGGAAGTCCATTTTGCGCCTTCAAGAATCTCCGGCATATTTCTCATGCCTGATATCTCCGCCTTTAATACAAACTGTTTATTCTCTCCATACACAACATCGGCACCCTCCATTGTTATGGATGAGATATACTCATTTTTTATTGCCAGCTTCTGTATACACTTTCCGACTGCCGGCTGGAAGGTCTCGTCAAGACCGCTTCCTGTCCCAAGCTGTGCAGCTGTTGTATTTGGATAATATGTATCTTCTGTATAAAAAGTTGCAAGTCCGATATATATATTGCCTGGTTTTATCAAAGCTTCGTAATGTCCCGTCTGTCCGCCGGTAGAATTCACCCATGCAGATTTTTCTCCATACCACAGTTCAACACCACCAAGCACATCCTTAGTCCATGTATATGCTATGATTTCGCCACGTGGAGAACATCCGCTTGGATATTGATATCCCCATATACTACTGCCGTTTAACGTATTATGACCTGAACCGATTAATTTGTATGCAATACCTGCATTACTTGCCCTGTATCTGGCTATGGTTTCCAGCCCTGACGACCATTTAATCGGTACATAATCATCCATTGTAAGTGGATTTCCTGTAGTCGGATTCACGACTCCTTCCCTGCATGCTTCATACCGGATCTCATTAATGCGGTCAATTACAGCCTGCGAATCCGTTATATATTCACCCTCTACACCAATAAATACACAGTCCTCCGGCAATGTCTGATTTTCATCAGGCACAACCGGCAACTGACTGGCATTCACTTGTCCCGGGACCAATATACTTGCACCCAAAACAAAAAATAATACAAATACGCACAACAGCTTTTTTAGCTTTGATTTTCTTGTCATTCGCAATTCTCCTTCCCTTTTTGAATTATTTTTCCGTTCATTTTATAGATTTTATTTTATCAAAAAAAGAAGATTTCATCTACTGTTTTTTATTCATTTGTACAAATCACAGCCATGCTTCAGCCACACCCTTCATAATTTATTGAACCATACAATTTTAACCAGATCAGAACGATTTGCCTACAAGTATGGTCTGATGCTTCTTTCCAGAGACTCTTCCGTCAGAATAAGCTTTCCTGCCAGCTTTTTAGCCTCATTATCGGCTTTTGAATACTGGTTTATATATCTATTAAGGGTCTTGATGCCCATATCACAGCCGTCGGTTACAAGGTCTGCTATATTGGCATCTACATCACCTGCCATCATCTTAACATTTGATTTCATCCTTGCCATCAGCTTTGCCATAGCCGCAGGCTCTTTTTCTTCATTGTTATATTGACTTAACATCTCTTTAATTTCATTTTCAATTTCAACGTGTTTCTCTTTACCCTCTGTAAGTATTTGCCTTAATCGCTCATCCTTTGTTCCATCCATTACATCATCAAGTGTACCGATTCCCATTTTCACGCCTGCCTCACACTCTCGAAGCAGCTTAATCGTATCATCATTCATTTTCTGACCTCCTATATCAATCGCCAATTCATCTGTAAATCAGCAAATCTATTCATATATAGTCTGTCCTGTAAATGTAAAATAATACATTATCTTCTAATTCGGCTGCTTTCTTTAGAAAAGCTTACGCCGCCCGTACCGATCAATGTATCTCCGTCATATATTAAATACGCAATATGCGCATTAGCCTGTAATGCCCTTTTTCAGTAATCATAGGATTTCTTCGGCTTTTGTTTGCCTGTAAAATCGTTTGATACGATTTTAAAAACACATACGGTTTCTGCCTGTTCGTCAGTAAAATGAAATTCTTTCCCTGACTGGTGTAAGACCAGTTTACGGAGTGCTGCTTTCTTTTCGTCTGCATCTTCAATAAATTCAACAACACCACAACCGATTATACTTGAATAAAAATATCCTGAATTACAAGGAGTTTCTGCATACAGCGGCTCACCTTCGCAGAAAATTGTAAAACAAACTGAATTGTTGCTATGCAGTATATCAATTTTTCTGCCTTCTTTTGCACTATGTAAATATAATAGAAGTTGATTATCCTTCAACTCATAACCATAGTTCATTGGAACAACATAAGGACTTCCATCATCAATCATTGCAATACTTACCGTTTTGCACATATCTAATATTTTTGCTATTTCGTTAATCTCTGCAACTTCTCTGTCTTTTCTTCTCAATATTATACCCCCGTTATTCTTTAGCATTTATCTCCTTTACAGACTTCACCTTTCGTTCATTTATTTTATCATCTTCTGTAATCATACCACATAATATAGGAGAATCTTCATCATATTTTCCACAGCTTTTTAGAACACCATCCCGGCTGTAATTCGCATAACAATATTTACAGCCATTTTTGCATGTATTGTAAGTACCAATATCTATGCTCTCTACACATCCGCATTCCTGTCTTTGATTCTTGTCTTTTCCCACATTGATTCTACATCCGATAATATCCTCTATCAGGTTCTTATCAATGCAGCAATTATGCCCGATACCGTACCTTATTAAATCAATATTTTCAGCACAGCTGCCTACTGTCATACCATTAGCCGCCGCTATCTGACTGAGCTTTCCGGCAAATTCCGCCAGCATAACTTCATCAATATTGTACGCCCCTATTTCTTCCATCACCTTTTTATTTTTTGCATAGATATCAACAAAGCTGATGACGCATTCATTCGTATATTCCCTGAGTGCTTCTGCTATCTGTTCAAATGCCCTCAAATGATATTCGGGCGTATATTTATTTGTAAATAGAATAGGGTCATATCTCCAGATTACCCTTTTACTTCCTATCTTCTCCGACAATTTTTGAAATATGGGTATCATCTTTTCCTTTTTATGTGGAACACCGCTCTCAATATCCTTTCCGTAACCTGTCAGGGTAAATTGAAAATAATATTTATATGCCAAAAGTTCATCCAGCCTGCCTATCATCGGCTCCGGATTTTTCGTCCAAAAAACAATGCAGTCCACCACTTCAGGAGATAAATCGAGTCTGCTTATCTGATGTAGATTCATCGGATTACGTACACATACAAAGCCCTCTCTGATTCTATTGTAAAACCATTCCGAATAATAATTCGGTATATCTGTCCGACGGCTTACACTCAGTATCATGTTGTTATCTCCTTATATCCTTCTCGTCTCCGCTCATGCTGTAATCCGCCATCATTTTCATGCTGCCCTTCACTATAACCACCTTACCACATATTTGAAAAAGGATTCCAAACCCAATTATCGGAATAATCACTATTATAGCGGATACAATTATTTGAACCGTTTTCTTTTCTCGAATCCCCTGAATCAGTAGGTAAATGAAAATAAGCCAAATAAACGCTAAAATTCTTCCTGTCAGCCTTCCCAATAATCCCATATAGAATCTCCTTTTAGAGCATATTCTCACTAAACTCATGCTTCGCATTCGTTAAGTGTTCATATTATATCATAGATGTGGTTCATCCGCTTACAAATTGCAAGCGGATGAAATAAAATTCTGTTTATTACTCTCCTTCTCGCAGTCGTTCCACAATTGATTTCTTTACCAATATACGATACATCCATATAGGAATGATAACACCCAACAACACAAACAATGGAAAAACAAATAATATTGGTTCCAATTTCGTTTGATATGTGCAAAACCAAAGCAAATTTTCTACTGCTTCCTTCAAGACAGATTTTGTAAGCAGCAAAGCCAAAACCGCCCACAAAATAGAGCCTAGTGCATAAATCAACCCCTCTGTGACAAGCATTTGCGTCAATTGCTTTCCAGTCATTCCAATAGATTGAAGCATTGCAAATTCCCGCTTTCTAATGACTATATTTGTAAGCATAACATTCAGAAAGTTTAGCACCCCAATCAAGCCTATAACAATGCTAAGTATTCCACCTAACAACAAAAACATTTGCTTATAAGAATCCAAATCTTCTTCCAATAGTTGTCTGCTCTCATAATCATATTCCGTCATAACCTTTTCTGTATAATCTGATATAAATTGCTCCATGATGTCTTCATGCTCATCCGCAACATTATATGCATAATACATAGCATTTACATTTGATAGATTTGACTTTAGATTTTGAGATGAAAGCACAAATTGATTAAACATATAATATCGATATCCCATTTTTTCTGAAACTGTCACCGTGGCACATACCTTATAATTGACATCATGATATTTGACCTCTCTAGACCAACATTCCTCGTCCTCTGACAGAAACTCCAACTCTTCTTCGGAATAAACTTGTCCTGTATCCGGATTATACCATTCATATTCCTCCACATAACGTATTGTTACATAGTCTCCCACTGCTGCCCAATTAGTATCTTTTTCAACATTTCCATATTCGTCAGTTCTATAGACTGCCACAATATAATTATCCTCTCCATTCAGTTTCGATATATCACCGTCTATTAAATCAAGCTGATTAAGGCAAAAATCATCCATACCATACAAATCAACAAAATTCCTATACCTGCCATCAACCTGTTCTTCATGCTCCAGCAAGTAATCTACATCAGCATTCTCACCAGATAAATCACTGACATAGGTTTCCTTTGGCACATATTGATATACAACCTGTTCTGAGCCAATTCCATAAGTAACTCCGGCTTCCGTAACCAGTCCCGTGTCATTTATTTCTTTTATTACCGACTCCGGCAGTGAAGTTTCCGCACTAAACAAATGTCCATTCGCCCGAAAATAATTTGCGTGTCCTATCATAAAATCCGCTTTTACATCTCGTAAATATTTGTCCACGTCAAAGCTGTTCGTCACGGAGAAAGTAATATTTAACAACAGCACCGCCAATGTAAGCGACAGCATTGTAATTACGGTCTTTGCTTTATTCCTTCCTACATTGGAAACAGCCATTTTAAATATCGAGACATTCCTCCGATATCGCTTTTTTGACGTAGACACGTTCTCCCCATCCGTATATCTGAGTGCTTCTATAGGTGACACCCTTGATGCTATTTTGGCCGGCTTCAGACTCGATATCAATACCGTAATAAGTGAAAATACCGATGCAAATACGAATATAAACGGACTGGAGGATATCAAAACACTAATATCATTTAACTGTTCTATTACAACCGGGGTTACCAGATTTCCAATTCCATATCCCAAAAGCAGTCCTATTGGAATTGCAATCATGGATACAATCAAAGACTCGGTGTAAACCATTCTTCTAATTTGTTTCTGTGTTGTTCCAATCGTCTTTAACAACCCATACCCTCTGATATCATTTGCAATTGCAATTCTGAAAATATTGTGAATAACAAGATATCCTGTAAACATAATTAACAGTAATATAGCCATAATCAAAAGCAGGGTCTCCATATCACTTGAAGAAAATAAAGCTGCCACATATCCTATATTTACTCCATTTTTAATATAGTTATCCGCTTTAGGGTCTTTTGACTGATACCCATATTTCGCTAAAATTTCCTCTGTTTTTTCATCCAAATGGCTGCTTCCTTCCAGCATATAATATAAATCATAAAGCCCCGCATATTTTCCTTCCTTTACATCCGGTTGAAAATTCTTGCAGATTTCATCTGCCATGCTCTTTGAAAGCAATATATGATCTGCCGGAGCCAAATCATCTGCCTCCCAATATCCCGATAAGGTAAACACTCTTGTAACAGGCTCATCATTTACACAAAAAGTCAATTCAAATTCACTGCCTATTACCGGCTCTATTCCCAGAAGACTTAGTATTCTTGTATCCGTAGCAGCTTCATTTGTACCTTCTGCGGGAAGAGAGCCAACCTCAGGTGTCAGATACATATATTCCGCACATACGGAATCACAATAGCTCACCTCTACCTTTGCCTTGTTAAACGGGGCATCCTCAGCAATGCCCACAAGCATACGAACACCACTTTCCCTGATATCAGAATCACTTTTTAACTCCTCGTACTGGCTTTCATATAAGCTCTCAAATGCCCCATGGGACTTAGAACCCATTTGACGAAAATTCGCATCCTGAAAGCCATCTATTATTGACATTGATATTGTAAATAAGGATGTAAACAGTACGGTAGTCAAGATAACTGCTATTACCGCAACAATATTCCTTGTTTTTGACTGTTTCATATTGCGTAAAGCCAATCGACGAACACATTTCTTATTTGCCACCTTCATGTGCACCGCCTCCCCTACACAATTCTTCCATCTTCAATTCTGACAATCCTGTTCCCCATCTGTGCAATTTCCTCATTATGAGTAATCATGACAATCGTCTGGGAAAATCGCTCACTTGTTACCTTCAGCAAGCCAATTACATCCTGTGATGTTTTGCTGTCCAGATTGCCCGTCGGTTCGTCTGCCAGTATAACCTTCGGCTTGGTTGCCAGTGCTCTTGCAATGGCAACACGCTGCTGTTGTCCTCCTGACAAATTATTTGGCAGGTTGTTCAACTTACTCTTTAAACCCAATATATCAATAATCTTATCTACATATTCCCCATCTGGCTCATTACCGTCTAACTGCACCGGCAATATGATATTTTCATATACAGATAAATTCGGAACAAGATTGTAATTCTGGAATACAAACCCAATCTTTCGCCTTCTAAAGATGGTAAGCTGTTCGTCCTTTAAAGTGAAAATATCCTTTCCATCCACAAAAACTTTACCCGACGTAGGTGTATCAAGTCCGCCCAGCAGATGAAGCAAAGTTGATTTGCCGCTTCCCGATGTCCCGACGATTGAAACAAATTCTCCTTTTTGCACCTCCAAATTTATCCCGTCTAGGGCATGTACCTCATTTTCACCTTTACCATATATTTTTTTCAAGTCTGTTGTTTGTAGTATTATCATATTATCATCTCCAATTCTGCAATATATCGTCAGCAAAGATTATGCGTACATTCTCCATAAGCTGCGCATACTCAGGAAGATTCTTTATCAGCGGCAAACCATGTTTTTGTCTGATAAATCAAAATCTGTATCATATTCTTCACCATGATACAGATTTTAAAATATACTTCTTTCCAAAATCTTTCCATATCAAAATAAATTCTTTCATTTTTGAAAGAATTGTGGAAATATGACTGGGTATAAACCGTAGCTCTGTATATATTAATTTACAAAGCGCAAGCGGTTCGTAAAATAATATATACAGAGCTACGGTTTATGCCCAGTCATATAACTAATTTCGCGGCAAATACAGTTGGAAAACGGAACCCTTTCCATATTCGGATTTTACCTTAATGTATCCGTTTTGCTGCTGCATAATTGCTCTCGCCAGATAGAGACCGATTCCAACGCCATCCTCGTTTTTCACATCCGAAGACCGTTGGAACCGTCCGAAAATACTTCCCATCTCCGATTCTCGAATTCCCCGGCCTGTGTCGGAAACCTCTATGCAGCAAAACATTTCATAGCTTTTAACACGAATTTGAATACGTCCTGAATCCGTATATTTGATTGCATTATCCACAACATTTCCGACGGCTTCCACTGTCCACTTTTCATCAAATACAGCTTCCGCATCAGAAGGTATGATCTCAAATTCTAAATTCTTTTGTTCTGCGATTGCAGTATATTGCGGCTCCAACAAATCCAAAATATTCTGAATCGGATATCTGTCCGGCTCCAGCTTTAATATCCCTGACTCTAAACGTGACATTTTAACCAGTGTTTCTATTAAAAACTCCAGCTTATCCGTCTGTTTATAAAGCCGTACTGCATTATCCGCATCCTCTTCACTCAAATCTGCTTCTTTAAGCAGCTCTGCATATAACTTAATATTGGAAAGCGGAGTCCTTGTCTGATGAGAAATATCAGAAATCAAATGGTGCAACATCTTCTTTTCTTTTTCCACATTTCTGGCCGACAATTCCGATGCGGATAAATATTTAGACATATTATTCTCCACTTCTGACAATAGACTTTCATCAAAATCCTGCTCTGTAAAATCACCATTTATCGCATATTCAATCATCCGATTGATACGATTTAATATTTTCCTTGACTGATAATACTGAAATACCGCTGCTACGACAGCCCCTGTTGTTATTACAGCACATACAATCAATACGATTAAGACTTCTTTATCCATTGATATCCTACTCCGTAAATCGTTTTAATATATTCGCCTGCTTCCAGTTTATCACGCAGTCTTTTTACCGTAACAGACAAGGCATTTTCCTCAACGTATTCCGCCCCGTCAGTCCATATTCTATCGAGCAAAATATCTCTCGTCAAAGTCATACCCGCATTTGCTGTTAACAATCGTAGGAGCTTCTGCTCCGTCTTGCTAAGTTCAATCCGCTCATTTTTCCTAAAAAATTCCATGGAATCAAAATAAAATATATAGTCATCACAAACAAATTTATTTTGGGAACCGGAGGTATTATGACTATCTGAACTGTCCAAACAATTTTGGGAATTTTTGTACGCTGTGTTTCCGACTTTCCCTTTCATATCAAACCGTTCCTGCCTGTTTCTAAGCTGAGTCTGAACTCTTGCACGGAGGACAGCAAGGCTGAAGGGTTTTGTCACATAGTCATCCGCACCCTGCTCCAAACCTGATACGATATCCAGCTCCAAATCATTTGCAGTCAGCATGATGACTGCACAGGTGTAATTGGCTTTTATTTCCGATAGTAAAGAAAATCCGTCACCATCAGGAAGATTGACGTCCAATATTACCAAATCATATTCTGTTTGCGCAAGCAACTTTCTTGCAGCTTCTATCGTATCACAGTTTTCTGCATTGACATCAGATGTATGTAACGCACGGCACAACCCTACTGCAAGCGAACTGTCATCCTCGACAATTAAAATTGTATTCATAAATCTACCTCGATTTTTTTTAAAGACAATATGAATTTTAGCCTTAATGAATATAGCCGCTTCTTGTCTTTCACTCTACATTTTCCTGAATGATATCCGCAGTCTTTCCTTTTGTTACAGCCAACAAATCCTGTGGTGAAAGAAATATCTGCTCTCCCAGTCTGCCTCCGCTGATAATAATTTCTTTATGCTGCAAGGCACTTTCGTGGATAATAACCGGATACTGCTTCTTCATTCCGATTGGCGTACAGCCACCTCTGATGTACCCCGTAACACGATTGATATCCTTAACCGGAAGCAGCTCAACATTTTTCTCTCCTGCTGCCTTCGCCGCCTTCTTCAAATTCAATTCTTGATCCACCGGAAGCACAAATACAAAATAGTTTCCGCTTTTTCCTACTGTCACAATCGTCTTAAATGACATATCATAGCGCTGTCCTAACTGGTCGGCTATATGAACGCCGTCAACAAACTCCTGGCACTCATACTGATTGAGCCTGTAAGGAATCTTATTTCGTTCCAATATTCTCATGGCATTTGTTTTTGTTTCTTTTCCCATCGTTTAATCACTTTCATAAATCTGTTTTTTCAGATTGATAATAATTTTATTTTATCACAATTATATAAAAATGTATTCTTTTTTGAAATTACCTGTTCTTGGATCCAATTATTCTCATACAGACTTTTACAAATGAAAAATCCCAATATGATATTTTGTGTACCGGTAGTTTGACAAATCGATATTTGACGGGATTTGGGTGTTTTGTGTGACATGTTAATTTGCATTGCTTGCGGCAACCGGATATCAGCAGCTATAATGAGTCATGCAAAAAATAAGAAAGAAGGGAGTTTTTTCATGCTCAAAGAAAACTTAAAAACACTACGCAAGCAAAAGGGAATGTCCCAAAAGATACTTGCACAACAATTAAATGTAGTGCGTCAAACCATTTCCAAATGGGAGAAAGGTCTATCTGTTCCCGATGCCGACATGCTTATACGTATCGCAGATTTGTTTGACACATCCGTGAGTGAATTGTTGGGAAACAAAATTGAACAAAAAGAAAATGTAAGCGAAATTGCTGTACAATTAGCGTTATTAAACGAACAACTGGCGCAGAAAGCTAAGATACGCAAGAGAATAATTGCAGTTATCGCTATAATTGTTTTCGTAGGCGCTATTGCCGCCATATATCTGCTTTGGAATGAGGTTTGGCACGATTTTGGACGTAATTTGTACCATTTATTCAATGAGTAATCATCTTCACAACTTCCAGCTTGCCGGTCAAATCATAACAACAAAATACCACTTGAAAGCATCGCTTCGGCGGTGTTTTTTCACGTCCATTTTCGGAGGTGATGAGGATTGGATATACTCAAAGGCAAACAAATCATGGTCTGGACATTCATGGGTAACACACGGATGTATCAGGTGCTGCGTGACTACGGCGACCGCATCAGCCAGGTGGAGCTGTTTTCTTTGCAGGAGATGCAGGACGGGGAGACAAAATTCTGACGGTTTATGACAAGCTGATGAAAACTGGCTGAGAATCCGCCGCAGCGGTTGAAAAATTCATAAATTTGAGGTATAATGTCCTATGTTGCGAGAGCGACAAATCGTAGCTTGTGGAAGAGAAAAAGAGGACAAGGATTATGTTCAAGAAATACTATGAAAAGCTCCTGCAGCAGTTATCCCTTGATTTTAACTGTACTCCGGCAGATTTCCGGGCGAAGGAGAATATCATCACCGTTTCGGCATTGAATGAGGGGAGAAGGAGTTATAGTCCCGGCAAACCATTCCTGCAAATGGTGACACTTGGGGGAAACACTGTCATTATGGCGGACGAATGTCTGTATGAGTTCTTGTACGGTTTAGTCAAGAATTTGGAGGGACACCGCCTGTTTAAATTTGATAACCTTACGAAACTGAACGAAAAGTTGAAGCAGTACGGCTATCAGATGGCTCCGACGCATCACATGTTCTTGCCTTGCAGAACTGCCAAGGTGGAAGAGCACTGCCAAGTGAAATGGCTTTATGACAGCGAGATTAACCCATTCTACGGAAATCCGCAATTTCCGAACGCAATCGCCTTTCCGGCACCCTGTCCTGTACGACCTGACAGAATCGCTGTTGTTGCTGTCGATGGGGATAACATCATGGGTATGGCAGGCTGCTCGGAGGATGCGCCGCATTGGCAACAGATTGGAATAGATATTCTGCCGGAATACCGTTCAAGGGGAATTGGCTCATATCTTGTAACTCGGTTGAAGAACAAGATTATCGAGATGGGAGACGTTCCGTTCTACGGCACCGCAGCTGCGAATATCCGGTCACAAAATATCGCTCTCAACAGCGGTTTCAGACCCGCATGGGTGGAAACCGAAGCGGTAAAGATCGGAGGGAAAAACTGACAGATTCCGGTTTATCAAAACAACAAACCAAACACGATTTTTGAAAGCGTCTGGAAACAGGCGCTTTTTTCA
>CAZATW010000062.1:0-13987 GCA_964488185.1 uncultured Coprococcus sp.
AATATCATTGAGAAAAACAAAGAGAAAGTTGCCAACGATTACTTGACACAAACCTTTTCCCACTATTCATTGATTTATTATCCGATTTATGGTAAAATTTTAGTGATTGGCTGATGGGAGGAGCTCAATTTTTGAAAGATTTAGAAATCTTAGCGCCATGAACCCTGGATAAAATGTGATTGAAAATTACAGAAAAATGTACATATGATATTTTCAGGGATAACGAGGATAGAGGTTATCGAAAATTCGGCGGATGCCTCTACGCATTTTCCGGATGCGCACATGTGACTCAAATATGAGGGCAACCTCAAAACAAATGCACATGACCGGAAAGACAGTTTTATCATGTCTGCCAATGCGGATATGTATAAACGAAAAATATCGGCATATTTGCCGCTTATAGCCGAAAGGAGATTTATTTTTATGTGTGGAATTATTGGATTTACAGGAAAGCAGCCTGCAAAGGATATTCTGATAGATGGACTTGCGAAGCTTGAGTATAGAGGATATGACAGTGCGGGAATAGCTCTTTTAAATGATAATGATACACTGATTATTAAGAAGAAGGCCGGAAGGGTAGATGATTTACGTCAGCTTTGCAGTGATAAGGAATACACATCTACATGCGGTATTGGTCATACAAGATGGGCAACACACGGTGGGGTAACAGATGTAAATGCCCATCCTCATAAATGCGGAAATGTTGCTCTGATACACAACGGAATTATAGAGAACTATGGTGAAATCATCAGGGAGTTTGGACTTCAGGATAAGCTTATTTCAGAGACTGACACAGAGGTAGTGGCAGCACTGCTTGATACATTATATGATGGAGACCCTATTTATGCGATAAGAAAAGCAGTTAAGAAGATTGCAGGCTCATTTGCGTTATGTATTATGTTTTCCGATAAACCGGGAGTAATATATGCGGTCAGAAATGTAAGCCCTATGGTTGCTGCTTATAGTGATGAGGGGGCAATTATTGCATCGGATTTAACAGCCGTAATTTCATTTTCAAAGGAGTATTTTGTTGTACCCGAATATCATATACTTACACTTTCCGAGACAGGAATAAAGGTAGAGGATATGAAGGGGAATGTGGTAACTCCTCAGATGCTTGAGATTACATGGGATATTACGGCAGCCCAGAAGGGTGGGTATCCTCATTTCATGCTGAAAGAAATATATGAACAGCCGGATGCACTTCGCAATACCATAACACCTCGTATCGTGAATTCACTGCCTGATTTTACCGAGGATGGAATCGATGATGAAGTGTTAAAAAACTGTCAGAATATAACGGTGGTTGCATGTGGTACTGCGATGCATGCGGGAATGGTTGGCAAGGCGATGATTGAATCAGAGCTTAAGATACCTGTCAATGTAGAGATTGCGTCGGAGTTCAGATATAAAGAACCCCTTATAGATGATAAGACTCTTGTTATAGTTACATCACAGTCAGGGGAGACGATTGATACACTGGAGGCACTCAGACTTGCTAAGAGATGTGGTTCAAAGGTTCTATCAATAGTAAACGTAAAGGGTTCGACCATAGCAAGAGAAAGTGACTATGTATTTTATACCCATGCAGGTCCGGAGATTGCCGTAGCAAGTACAAAGGCATATTCCGTTCAGATGGCCGCTATGTATCTTATCGGATGCAGAATCGGTCTTGTTAAGGGAATCTATACAGAAGACAGAACGAAGGAATTTGTAAAACAGTTGCTGGGAGTAATACCCGTAATAGAGGAGACGCTGGAGCAGGCAAACAAAGTTAAGGCTGTAGCGAATTTTATAAAAATGGCACCGGATGCTTTCTTCATAGGAAGAGGTATTGATTATACACTTTCACTGGAAGCTGCACTTAAGCTGAAGGAGATTTCATATGTTCATGCAGAGGCGTATGCCGCAGGGGAACTTAAGCATGGAACGATAGCACTGATTACGGAGAATGTTCCTGTTATAGCACTTGCTACACAGGATGCCGTATATGGCAAGGTTATTTCAAATATACGAGAAGTAAAGGCCAGAGGTGCGTATGTTATACTTATCAGTATGGATGAGAAGGTTGAGGATACAGATATTTGTAACAAGCATATCCGTATTCCTAAGCAGGATGGATTGTTTACCGTATTTTCTGTGGCTGTTATCCTGCAGTTGATTGCATACTATACGTCTGATGCAAAAGGACTTGATGTAGATAAGCCGCGTAATCTGGCAAAATCAGTTACAGTGGAGTAAATCTGCTACAAGAATTGGTTACGGAGGGTGTTTTTATGAGCGCAGATAAAATATATTTATGTGATGAATATAAATTATATTTCAAAATTGAAGAAGATGTAAGGGTATTACATAGCGAGGTGGAACTATATAACACATCATTTGTGGGTAATAACAGTTTTTGCCATGAGGAATATATAGATGGTCAGAGAGCTTTGACATATTCTATTCCTGCTATGATTACAATGGAACAGTTTATGACTAAAAAAATTCATAAAGATGAGCTTCTTGATATTATGTTCAGCATAGCAGATCAGCTTATGTACCTTAAGGCAAATGAGCTGTCTATCGGTAAGGTTATTTTAAATACAGGATATATGTATATTGACCTTGAGAATATGGCTGTACAGCTTGTTTTTCTGCCTATTGACAAGCAGATGGACAAATGCAATATGGAGAGGTTTGTCAGGGAATTTGTAAGCCGCCTTAACTTTGCAAATAAAAAGGCGTCTGACTGTGGATATGAGCTGATAAAATATTTTGACCATAATAAGATATTTTATCTGTCTGAATTCTATAAATTTATTATAGATTTTAAGAATGACAATATTGCACATCCGGAGGATGAAAGAGAACTTTTAGAGCATGAGAAAGCATCCGCATTCATAGAGCGTTCTGACAGCAGCTCGGGGGCTTCGCCGTCATCCTCATTCAAATTGGCGAAGGAGAAAAGAGACTATTCGGGAACTGACATAGGATTTGATATGGACAGTGATTCGGATGATACCTCGACTACGGTACTTACGGGAACGCTTAGAACAAAGGCAGGTCCTGTTATAGTAAGAACAAGAACAGGTGAGAGAATTCGTATTGATAAGCCGATATTCTGTATTGGAAAGTCATCGCAGGGAGTAGATTATCAGGTTACTGACAACAATTCAGTCAGCCGCCGTCATGCATATATTATAAATGTAAATGGGGTGTATTATCTGAGAGATAATAAATCTACAAATCATACATATCTTGGTGGAAAGGTTATTAATAGCGGTACAGACATGATGCTTATTGACGGCAGTCATTTCAAGCTTGCAAATGAGGAGTTTACCTTTAAGGAAAAATAATAATTTATAAAAAATAATTTGATAGAGCAAAAAACAAAGAGACTATGGTTGTATTCAGGTAGATAAGTACCTATAAATAGAACGATAGTCTCTTCGTTTTGTTTGTTGCCGTACTGCTGTATGGAACAGTCGATAAACAGTGCTATACTGATTCTATTTGGCAACCCCTTCCGTCGTCGGTGGCGCCTGCTCCTCAAGTGACAGCATGGCAGCGTCCAGCTTGGCTAAATCATCTTTGTCTATATAGTAATATTCGCCGTCGTCTATCATTTTTACGGATACTGTTACGGGTTCAGCATATTCTATATTGCCTGCCTTTGACTTCAATATATCGGCTATCCCTTGGGCAAATACCTCTTCATAATCTTCTTTTGTGTAATTATTATATGTTCCTGAGCTTACATTTTTATTAAAGGTATCAATATAATTAAATACGTCATTGTATGCCTGATTGAGGATGTTTATGGGATATATTTTAATATCTACATAATAATCGGAGCCTTCTCTGTAGCTTTCTGATACCTCATATTTGGCATGGCTGTAGATTTCTTCTGCGAGCTTCTGATAGGTATCGTTTATTGTAACTGATTTTGCGTTGTCAAGCGAGTAATGTGATATCAGTTGGTTTGCAAGATATGCAATACACTCACCATGCATACTTACGGCATCGGTTTCCCTGCCGCCGCTTTCCTTTATATAGTTATCAAAATCACCTTTGTAGTTTACATCAAGAAGATTCTGTATATATGTCTGATAAGCGGTCTTTTTTTTGTGTGCACAGCCTGCCAGTAAAGAGACAATAATTACCAAAATCAGAGTGAAAGCAGAAAATTTCATTTTTTTATTCATAAACAGACCCCTCCATAACCGGTTTAAAAGCTTGTAAAATTGCACATCAAGGTGCAGTCAAATTACAATATAGCACACTTTTCAATCTTTGCAACCAAAAAACTGAAAAATATCTGTGCAAAGCTTACTATTTGTGTTATAATATGCGAAGTAAAGAGACTATCAATATTTGGAGGGATTATTGTGGCAAAGGATAAGACAATTGACAATGCATTTGATATGAAGACAGATATATTTAAGACGGTAAAGTTTGGTGGTTATGATAAGAATTCTGTAGATTATTATATTGAGAATTTGAAATCAGATCATGCAAGAGAAGTGGACGAGCTCAAGGCAAATGTTAACAAGCTTAGTGAGGCGGTACTTAGCCTTAAGACGATGCGTGAGGTTAACATGAATGAGTCAAACAAGACCATAGAAAGTCTGAAGTCGGCAAATGCAGATTATGAGAGTGAGATTGAATCACTCAAGGAACAGCTAAACGCATATAAGCAGAAAGAATATGAGTCAGCAGGAAGATATGAGTCCATATCGAGAACTCTTTTAGAGGCGAGAGAGAGTGCTGACTTACTTATTAATCAGACAAATGAAGAATGTGCAAAGTATGAGGTCGAGGTTAAGGCAAGATGTGAGGAGCTTGAACAGGAAACTACTAACAGCTGCAATAAACTTCAGGCTGATACAGAAATCAAGTGCCAGCAGATGTATGATCAGACAGAAGCTACATGTACCACTATGAAGGATCAGGCATATAGCGAGAGTGAGAGAACGAGAAATAAGGCTCACGAAGCGGCTGAGGCACTTAGTGCAAAAACAGAATATGAATGCAAAATAATGAAGGAAGAGGCACAGCAGGAGGCGGAGAACATTGTGAACACAGCCACCGATGAGGCATACAGACTTAGAATGAATGTTAAGAGAGAGTGCGAAAGTGTCAGCAGCTATATGGCACAGCTTCTTTCGTCACTTGATGGTGTTGTTGCGGCATGTTCAGTTACGAAGGATGTTGCTGACAAGGCATTTACAGGTCTTAAGAGCGAAACTGCAGATGCGGTAACTGCATCTGAAGTAGATGACGCTCAGTAATTACTGTTATTTATATGAGGTATTGCATAAAACTTTTCTATGGGTTCATAGGAAAGTTTTATGTGTATTTACAGTAGTTTGCGAGACAGAAGGTCCTGTGGACCTTTTTTTCTGTTGTCATGCATCTGAAAGAAACTGCCGTGGTAGTTTATGTAGGTACTATGTATTCGGAGGGAATTGCCAGTGACAGTTCCCATAGGTGTAGGGTTAGGATTTATTTGTTTTTGAAACCGGAAGAAGGTGTTTATATATGAAAATCAGTAAATTAAAAAATTATTCCGATTTTTTAGCCATCATAGAATATCCCGCAGTTTTATTTTGTGATGATGGAGAAGTTCTGGGTATCAATAATTCGGCTGTAAAAATACTTGGCAGCAAAGTAGAATCAATATCCATGGAGCCGGATAAATTCATGTTAAGCGATGATTTCTGGCCGACACTTGAACATAAGAAATCAATTATATGGCATCGGCTTGGACTTATAGTGAATTCAAAAGAGAAATATGTAACAAGCGGATTTGTGAATCAGTTTGAATATGAGGGCAGAAAAGCATATATGGTGCTTTTTGAGTTGCGCTCAGATGTTTCCATAGGAAGTGTCAGTCTTGAAAGAATTATCAATCATGTGGGATTGATAGCTTTGTACCTATTCAGGCCCAATGGAGTATGGCAGACCAGATATGTGTCAAAAAATATATTGGAATATGGATATGCGGAGGAAGATTTTTATAAAGGGAATCTGAGACTGTCAGATATTATTGTAAAGAGTGATTATGATGTGCTTGTGGGGATGCTATATAAGGCAAAAAGTACGGGCAGCGGCGATTTTGACATGTATGTACGTTTTATTGCTGCGGACAAATCCATTAGAAGAGCGAACCTGAAGTGTCATCTTGTTAAGACTTCTGATGGTGAAGTGGATGGAATAGAGTTCCTGTTTATTAAGAGTGGACCACCCGCATATGATGAGCAGCAAAATAATTATATTTTGTCGGCTATGAGCAAACTGAAAAGCTTTGTTTTGGTGCAGAACTTTGAATATGGAAAAGAGCGATTTGTATATATAACACCAAATGCAAAGAGTATGGGTATCAATGTAGATATTCTGAAAAACGGAAGCAGACTTATGTCTGACTATATTCATCCCGGTGACAGAGCAAGGATTTTATCGAATACGCAGGCGGCAATTAAAACACAAAGGTCTGACTTTGAAGATGAATTCAGAATCGTGAATGATCTGGGTGATGTTATGTGGGTAAAGCGGCAGAGCAGTGTAACACAGTCTGATGACAATTCATATACCGTTGAACAGTTTATATCGGATATAACGGATAAGAAAAGTCTGGAGAACAGCGTAGTTGAAGCAAAAAAAGAATTTGAAGATAAACTGTCGTATATTATGAGCAGCGGAGAGCGCGAAGACGAAGATAAAATGCATATTGATGTAGATAAGTGGAATGATATCGTGAAAGCCTTTTCTGCACTTAGTGGACTTTATTCGACCGTAATTGCATCGGATGGTACGAAGCTTACCGAACCGGCAGGTCCGGATGTGCATATGGGTTCTTTCTATGATTTATTTGAAAAACCGCAATACAGAGACATTTATATGGAGTTAAATAAGGTCATTTTGCAGAATAATGTTCCTGTAATGATGGAAATGGATGATGGAAAAGATGGCAGTATGATTTGCGGAGCCCCGATTATAATAGGTGACAGGCATGTTGCTACATGGATAGCGTGTGGATATGATAGTGATGACGTAAAAAGAATGGAGAAGGTATATAAGCTTCAGTGGAATCTGTGTAATATATTTTCCGAATATGCGTATAGTTCAAGAATATTATCGAAAGAGGCTATTCGTTCTAAGTCGATGGAGATGATGTTGGAATTAAGAGTGCAGGGACAGAAGATATTGACGGATGCGTTAAATGCCATGGATGATGACAGTAATGCAACGATTAATGCCATTCTGGCACAGACAGGGGAATATCTCGGGTTAGACGTTATGGCTATTTATTCAAAGGACGAAAACGGAGAATATGACTGTAGCTATTTGTGGTCTAAAGAGCAGAATATGTCGGCAGAGGAATATATTTTTAACTGGCAAAAGGGAAAAACATTGCTTAACAATAAAAGAACACCGGGAGTCGAATATATTTTGGTCGATAAGAATCATAAAAATAAAATATTTGAAGAGGAAATGGAACGTGGCAATGTAAAAAGCTTTGTTGTATTTTATATAGAGATCAATAATCTTGTAAGCGGCGTTTTTGTTATGGCAAATACAAATGAAGAAAAGGTATGGACTAAGGACGAGCTGGAATTTGCAAATGATATCAGAAATGTCATACAGGGAAGACTTACACGTATAGAAGGTGACGGAAATATCAGTAATATAAATAAACTACTGGTGGATACATACAATTATCTGGAAGTGGGAATATTTATAAGAGATGCTGAAACCGGAGAAGTATTGTTCTCAAATCAGCCGCTCAATAAAATGCTTGGGTATGATTTTACAGGTAAGGATAGTAAGATTTTAATAGAGAACCTTCATGATAAATTTAAGGGTATAGGTATCGTTCAAAGACCGTTTTTGACGGAAAGAAGAGAGGTAAGCTGGCGCAGCTACATTAAACAGCTGGATAAGATAATGGATTTGTCGGAGGTTAGTATGAAATGGCTTGACGGAAGGAACGCTTCTTTAGTAATATTAAGAGACGTACAGGAATAGAAAGGGGACTAATAATGGCAAGTGCGGATATTGGAATAGATTTGGGTACAGCCAGTATATTGGTATATGTTAAGGGCAAGGGCGTTGTTTTAAAGGAACCGTCAGTTGTCGCTTATGATAGAGATACAAATAAGATAGTGGCGATAGGAGAGGAAGCCCGGCTGATGCTGGGTAGAACACCGGGAAACATTGTAGCGGTAAGACCTCTCAGACAGGGTGTTATATCGGATTATACCGTTACAGAGAAAATGCTGAAATATTTTATTCAGAAGGCTGTAGGAAGAAGCTATTTTGGTAGACGCCCACGTATTAGTGTCTGTGTGCCGTCACAGGTAACAGAGGTTGAGAAGAAGGCGGTTGAAGATGCAACCTATACAGCGGGCGCAAGAGAGGTTTCTATCATTGAGGAGCCTGTAGCGGCGGCCATAGGAGCAGGTATCGATATCTACAGACCGTGCGGAAATATGATTGTTGATATCGGTGGCGGTACTGCCGATATAGCGGTTATTTCTTTAGGAGGCCCTGTTGTCAGTGCATCTATTAAGGTGGCAGGTGATGATTTTGATGAAGCCATTGTAAGATTTATGAGAAAGAAGCACAATCTTCTGATAGGTGAGAGAACGGCTGAGGAAATCAAGATTAAGATAGGCACATGTTATAGAAGACCTGAAAATATAACGCTTGATATAAGAGGAAGGAATCTTGTAACAGGTCTGCCGAAGACTGTTACGGTAACTTCTGACGAAACGGAAGAGGCTTTGCGTGAGCCGGCATCACAGATTTGTGAAGCTGTTCATTCCGTTCTTGAGAGAACACCTCCTGAACTTGCGGCGGATATTGCTGACAGAGGTATTGTTCTTACAGGTGGTGGTGCTCTTCTTCATGGCTTGGAGGAACTTCTTGAGGAGAAAACAGGTATAACCACCATGACAGCAGAGGATCCGTTAAGAGCAGTAGCTATCGGAACAGGAAAGTATATCGAGCTGTTAAGCTCAAAGAAGGACTAGGAGACAGCAGCAAGTGGTTAGAGAAGGCTACGTTGAAAAAGTTATATATAAAAATGATGACAATGGATATGCCGTTTTCACCGTATCAGGTGAAGACGGCGAAGATATTTTTGTAGGAACACTTCATGGCATCAATGAAGGCATATACATATCGGCAGAGGGAACGTATGTTACCCATCCCCAATATGACCTTCAATTCAAATTCACATCATATGAAATAAAATTACCGGAGGATATCGTCAGTGTAGAGCGTTATCTTAGCTCAGGCATCATAAAGGGTGTAGGTGAAGCTCTGGCAAAGCGTATCGTAAAGCGCTTCAAAATGGATTCCCTTAGAATAATTGAAGAAGAACCGGAACGTCTTGCCGAGATAAAAGGAATATCCGACAGAAAGGCAAGAGAAATAGCGATATCCTATAATGAAAAAAAGGATATGCAGGATGCCATTATTTTTCTGACAGGTTACGGCATATCGGTAAATCTGGCAGTTAAGATATATAATGAGTATGGCGATGATATGTATGATGTAGTGCGTACAAACCCGTATAAGGTGGCTGAAGATATAACCGGTGTCGGATTTAAAACTGCAGATGAGATGGCGGAAAAAATGGGTATCAGTCCTGATTCCGACTTTCGTGTCAGGGCGGCATTGCTATATACATTATTAAATGCTAACAGATTGGGACATATGTATTTGCCGAAAAATATGCTTGTAAATAAGACCTATTCCCTGCTTACGGATGACTCCGCAGAATATGACGAGGAATTATTTACATCCATAAGCAACCGGATTATAGAGCTGTCCATGGACGGTAAAGTAGTTATTAAGGAAATTGCATCGGCAAAAAATATGGATGTCAACGAAACCGTATCAGCAGAAAGCGGAATGATGCAGAATGAAACGGGAATTCCTGATTATGGAAACGAATATGTTACGGCAGTCTATTCTTCTGCAAATTATTATACTGAGCTGAATTCTGCAAGAATATTGAACGAGCTGGATGCAAATTGTATACGAATGAATATAAGTACCGATAAGCTGATGGATGAAATAGAGGAAAAGGAAGAAATAACGCTTGATGACAGTCAGCGAAGAGCCATAAGAAATTCGGTAAATAATGGTGTGGCGGTTATAACCGGTGGACCGGGAACAGGTAAAACCACTACGATAAATGCGCTGATAAAGATATTTGAAAGTGCGAAAATGGAGATTATGCTTGGCGCACCGACAGGCAGAGCAGCAAAGAGAATTACGGAGGCCACAGGATACACGGCACAGACGATTCACAGGATGCTTGAGCTTTCAGGTGGAAATCCTGAGAATGGAGATAACAGCTATAGCTTTGCGAGAAATTCCTCTAATCCGTTAGAGACGGATGTTATTATTATAGATGAGATGTCGATGGTAGACAGTGGAATCTTTTATAGTCTTCTTCAGGCGATTATGCCGGGAACAAGACTGGTGCTAGTTGGTGACTCCAATCAGCTGCCGTCTGTGGGACCGGGTAATGTGTTAAAGGATATCATAAGTTCAGGAGTATTCTCCGTAACGACGCTTGACAAGATATTCAGACAGGGAGAGGGCAGCGATATCATTATTAACGCCCATAAGATTAATGCAGGGAAGCAGCTTGAAATAAATAACAAAAGTAAGGATTTCTTCTATATTCCCCGTAACAATTCGGCAGACATAATTATGGAGCTGAAACAGCTTATACTTCATAAATTGCCCGAATATTTCAAACTGGATTCGTATGATATACAGGTGCTTACACCTATGAGAAAATATGAATTAGGTGTTGAGAACCTGAATAACCGTCTTCAGGAGATACTGAATCCCTACAGCAGCAATATGGCAGAAAGAGAACGTGGTGATGTTACCTTTCGTGTAGGGGACAAGGTCATGCAGATAAAGAATAACTATAAGCTCGAATGGAAGATTATGGATGGCAATTCCCGATATGTGCGTGAAGAGGGAATCGGCGTATTTAATGGTGATGTAGGTTTTGTAAAGGAAATTGATGATTACGAGCAGAGAATGGTAGTGGAATTTGACGACGGAAGAAGAGTCTGTTATATGTATAGCCAGCTGGATGAGCTGGAACATGCATTTGCCATAACCATACATAAATCACAGGGAAGTGAATATCCTGTTGTTGTCATTCCATTGCTTTCAGGCCCGCCGAAGCTGTTAAACCGAAATCTGCTGTATACAGCAGTTACAAGAGCCAAAAGGGGTGTTGTTATTGTAGGAAATATCGGCATTGTAAAGTCTATGATAGATAATACCGCAGAGCAGAAGCGGTATACTACTTTTGCAGAACGAATTAAAGAAATAAAGGGAGCAGATATCGATTGATAAAGGAAATATTTGTAGATTTGCTCTATCCCAGAAGATGCCCTGTGTGTGACGAGGTCATGGCGCAGGGCACAGGTCTTATTTGTGGAAGACATAAAGCACTTCCATATGTCAAAATGCCTTGCTGCATGCGGTGTGGTAAGGAAATCGAAAATGATTATCAGGAATATTGTCATGACTGCTTTGTTCACGAAAGACATTTTGTCAGAGGATTCCCCGTATTTAATTATATCGAACCAATCAAATCAAGTGTACTTTCCATAAAATATAATAATAAGCGTGAATATTGTGATTTCTATAGCAGGGAAATGGCAAAAAAGCTGATGCCGTATATGGAGATGCTTAGGCCGGATGCTATCATTCCTGTACCTATGTATAAGGATAAGAGGAAGGAGAGAGGGTTTAATCAGGCAGAGGTTTTGGCGAAGAAGCTGGGGAAGATACTGGGGATTGCTGTTTATTCCGATATATTAATGAGGGAACGGGAAACGACTCCACAAAAGGAATTGGACAATCTGGAGAGAGCAAATAATATTAAAAATGCCATTAGAATAAACAAAAAACCTGATGGTTTAAGAAATGTGATAATTGTTGATGATATATACACGACAGGTGCAACGATGGAAGCGTGTGCAAAGCGGCTTGATTCGGCAGGCGTAGAAAAGGTTTATTTTACTACGGTGTGTATAGGGAAAGGACGTTGAAATGATGATGGAAGTAATATTTAATTGCCATGTGGATATAATAGCTATAGATATATGGAATATGCTTTTGGGGATAAGATTATTAGTGTGGTTGTAGTGTTGTATGAGGAATAATGATATCATTGTATAAAATAAGCTGATTGGACAATTCAATGATATAGACTATTTTAATGAAAAATATCAACATAGTACAAGATTTATAAAAAAGGATATATCATTTCAATATTCTAGTAATATGGGTATAAAAAGTATGGCAAAAGTTAATCTGTTGCCATACTTTATTAAATATAATATTAAGCAAGAAAATATATAAATTTATACATTGTCCATGAGGTCATTTATCGTAAGGGTCTCAAGTGCTGTTACATCTATATCCTTCATTGATACGATTCTTGTTGCCTGTCTTGATATGGCTTTTTCCATAAAATTACGGACTTCTCTTGCATTTGCAAAGTTTTCATCATGGGTTGCTGCTCTGTCATTCCAATAAGAAACTGCATATTCTTTTGCTGCATCATCCAGCTTGTAATCCTGTTTTTGACACATACTTTCAAAAATTGCCATAAGCTCTGCTCCGTTGTAGTCTTCAAAATGGATAAATTTATTAAAGCGGGAACGAAGTCCCGGATTTGAACTTAAAAATTCCTTCATCAAATCAGGATATCCTGCAACAATGACAATCAGGTCATCACGATGGTCCTCCATGGCTTTCAGTAATGTGTCTACAGCCTCCTGACCAAAGTCATTTTCGCCTTTTCCTGCGGTCAGGGTGTATGCTTCGTCAATAAAAAGGATTCCACCTATGGCAGAGTCGATAACCTCCCGGGTTTTAATTGCTGTCTGACCAATATATCCGACTACAAGCCCGCCCCGGTCTACCTCTACTAACTGTCCTGTTTCAAGTACGCCAAGACCTTTGTATATTTCAGCCAACAGTCTTGCAACGGTTGTTTTGCCCGTTCCCGGATTGCCGGAAAAAACAAGGTGAAGTGAAATTGACGGCTGCTTCATACCGTTTTTTTCACGCAGCTTTTTAATTTTAAGAAGATTGACAAGATTTGTTATATCATTTTTTACGTTTTCTAATCCTGTCATGGAATTAAGCTCTTCAAGCAGAGCGTCAATATCCTTGGGTGGTGCAGTATTTTCCGAAATATTATTTGACGATACGGCAGCCTTTGTCTGGTTGCAGCTATTTGCACCCTTAGGCAGGGCATTGTATTTTTCAAGTAACGGACTTGGGTCATTTGCATAAAGATTAAGGGATTTCAAATAGTTATCCATCATCATACAATAGCCGGTAAGTCTGTTAATCTCCGATTCGCTGGAATGATTGTTGCAGGCAATAAATTCCTGCCCCAAAAGCTTGAAGGTACGGACATAGTCTCTGGAGCGGTGTATAGAGTTCGGATTTGCTTTCATACGTATAAGATCTGCTTGAACAAAATAGGTCAGTGAACGTGGCGGCGTTGTTGGGTAGGAATTTTCTCCTGTACGTTCATATTTGAAGGATTTTAATTTATCCGTAGTAAATTGGTAATTCATATAAGTACGAATAAATTGAATCTCCAAAGCAAGCTCGGAGCTGTCACCTTCTGAAAGATAGGCGAGAAATTGCAACAAATCAAAACGCAGCATTTCTCTTGTCTTTATTCCTGCATTTTGTCGGGCCCCATAGCCGTCATTATCAATAGAATCTGCATATATATAACAGTTGTCAAGCTCTGCTTTAAGTGAATAATTCATATCAACCCTCCAATTATGTTTATTGTTATTAATTTTATATTTTGGAGAGGCGCATGTCAATAATGAGTAGCCATTCGATTCAGTCATCTGTTGGCCAAGCAATAAGTTAGTGTATAATTTTAATTGGCAAAAATAAAGGGAAGAAGTAAAATACCTCT
>CAZATW010000063.1:0-13673 GCA_964488185.1 uncultured Coprococcus sp.
AATGTTTTTTTACCTAAAACGGCAGGCAGAAAAGAATTTACCTTTCAGAGCTGAGAGGTAAATTTAATACTTGACATTTCACCCCATAAATATGTATATTATTCTAGTAATATATTTAAGGTAATTTTGGGGTGTGGCTCAGCTTGGTAGAGCGCTTGGTTCGGGACTAAGAGGTCGCGCGTTCAAATCGCGTCACCCCAATTTTTTTACTATTAGGAAATTGAATTTCTCTACAGAATCTGCTATAGTCATCCCCTGCTGATGCATGGTGCGCAAACAAAAAGCTTGAAGGTCAGATATATGACTTTCAAGCTTTCTTATTATTCCATTTTCGTTGGTATCTTATTGATGTTTTATATTACTATATATCCAGTGACAGGATAATACCGTTTAACTACTATATATCCGTTGACATGGCATTGCCATTGAGTACGGCCTCCACAAGTTCATCTCCGACATATCTCAGCTTTAAAGAAAAGAACTCCCGACTGTCTTCAAGTAGTTTCAGGAAGATCTTGTCACCCTTCCAAATTGGAAGATTAGGCACTTCTCTTTTATCAATCCACTCTAAAACGCCCTCGTTGCATTCTACAATCTCACCTTCATAGTCGGTAGCCACATATAAAAACATATATTCCGTCTGCCAGCAATCAGAAAGAAATGTCACGACTCCCCGAAAGCGCCATGCCTTAAGAGTCAGTCCCGTTTCCTCCTTCACTTCACGAAGCAGGCACTCATCAGGTGTCTCATCTTCATTAAAGTGTCCACCTACGCCTACCCATTTGTCCTTATTAACATCCTTTTCTTTTTTTACTCTGTGCATCATCAGATACTTATTATCATGCTCAATATAGCATAATGTTGTTAAACTGCTTCCCATTCGTTCTTCCTTTCTTTTTAATAGCATTGTCACTATTCAACTATCATACAGTAATCCCTTTATATGATAATCCCGGCATGATACCATGAAATCTAAACTCATACCTTGCTTTTAGCTTGTATTCGTTAAAGTCTCAGGTATATGCTATTTAAGTGTTATGCTATTATTTAAAATTGATGTACTGTATAAAAATAGTATATCCTGTCCGTCAAAGTTAATCAATTGCCCAAGCATATGGGGTGATACATAACGTATATCCACAATTGTGATTTTTTCATATGCTTCTACAAGATAAGGTATCAGACTGCTGCCAAAGGAGTCTCTGAATATAATCAGCTCCAAAGCTGACGCAGCCTTAGGATTTTCTATTGTAAGAAGAGCCTTTGACCCTGAAAGAAACAGCTCGTAGGAATCTGCCCCATGCCCCTTTTCCATATCATACATTGGAATGTATGCATCTGTCTCATAATCGTATATGATACAATGATCAAACAATTCATTATCCATATAGTATATACTATCCGCTTTTATAGGAAGCGCATTCTGTCCAAAATAGACACCATAAAAAGGATTATCTAGTTTTCTTTTTGTATAACTATTAGTCAGTGTAACGCCCATTTCAGAAGCGAGCTTTTCGGCAACATCCCTGATTTCTTCCTGCTTCCAATGCGTATCTGTCCTATAGTAATCGCTTAATTCAAGAAGTCCTGTTATATCAATATATTTTGCATAGTCCATCTCCCCTTCAATACTACTTATAAGCATATTATAATCTATAGACGGATAACCATTCTGTCGTGCCATAAAATAATTCTTGTCAGGTATAACGGAAAGATATACATTTGAAGCCTTCCCATCAAGATACTTGTCAAATATAAAACGAAATCTCCCGGCTGCATATTCCACCGATTTCTCATTAAATGAATATTCCAGCTTTGACAAATATCCATCTTGTATATAATTACCATTATTATCCTTCTGTCTTAAAACATTCAAAACAGTAAGCGCTTTCAAGGTCCTAAATTGCTGTCTTAGAGGAAACTGCTCCAACACATACGTTTCCCATTCAGACATAAATCTTCCGCTTTTGATCGTACCTATATTTATCTCAGGAAATTCTGCAAGCAGTCTGCGCTCACTAACAGAAAACTCCGCATCAGGTTTTACTATACCCCATATTGAAAATCCAAGCAAAAACAAAAATACAGTACATATAAATATGAAATCTCTACAATTCCTTTTCATTTTTCGCCCCCTAAAACCTGAAATACAAAAAAGGATTAAACGAACCGTCTATCAAAAACGATGTACAAACCAGCAGATATATAAACAAAAATAGCGGTTCAAAAATATTTTTTATATTTGAGGCTATATACATATTGTCAAGCTTTTTCCATAGCTTCACAGGATAGGGTGTCGCTCCGATTATCGCAATGAAAAATATCATAGCATTGCTTTTCAAGTAATATATGCTTTGTATCGTGGTAAAGGGTAATCCACCAAAACCCAACATAGCTCCGATTGTTTTTAAAGCCCCTTGTACAGTTTGTGCATCAAAAATGACAAAGCTTACTATTATGAAAAATAAAACGTAACTATGTTTTATGATTTTTGAATTTTCCAGATATTTTGAAATCCATAGCTTCTCTACTACAAGTAATATCGCAAATAAAATTCCCCATAAAATAAAATTCCATGAGGCACCATGCCAGAATCCGGTCGCAATCCACACAATCAAAATATTGCGAATCCATTTCCATGTTGAAACCCTGTTTCCGCCAAGAGGTATATAGAGATAATCACGAAACCATTTGCCCAGAGACATATGCCACCTGCGCCAGAACTCAGTTATACTTCCCGATATATACGGATAGTTGAAATTCTCAGGAAAGGTAAAACCAAATATTCTTCCCAGTCCGATAGCCATATCACTATATCCCGAAAAATCAAAATAAATCTGCAAGGTACAGGCGATGGCATATAACCAGACAAATAAAACAGATTTGTCATCTGAGCCTTTATAAACAGTTACCAGTTCACCAAGAACATTTGCAAGGAATACTTTTTTTGATAATCCAATTATAAATCTGCGTACGCCATAGGCCATATCCGATATTCTGTGTGTGCGACTATTTAATTGAATGGCTACATCTGAGTATCGAACAATAGGTCCAGCCACAAGCTGTGGAAACATGGCAGCATATACAGCAAAATTTATTATATTTTTCTGTGCAGGCACTTTTTCCCGATAAATATCGATGGCATAACTAATCAGCTGAAAGATATAAAAACTGATGCCAATAGGAAGTGTCAATTTGAGTAACGGAACAGACATCCCTGTTATCGCATTATAATTTACGATAAAGAAATCCGCATATTTAAAATAGCATAGAAGTCCCAGACTAAATAACACCGTAATCGTGAAGAAAATTTTTGATAAACATTTGCCACGGTATTTTTCGATAAGAATACCAAAAATATATCCCTGTACAATTGATACCAGCATATATATCAAATGAAATGGCGCATCCCATGCATAAAAAATAAAACTGGCAAGCAGCAATATACTATTTTTCAAACACCTTGGAACAAGAAAATACAAAAGTACCACCCAAGGAATAAAGTAATATAAAAATGAAATACTTGAAAAAATCATCAGTTGTTTCTTCAGTCCTCTTATTCGATTATTTCTTCACATACTATTTCCGTATTTGGATAAACATCAGTCATTTTATTTTTAAAAGTGTCAATCACTTCCTGCTCACCAAACATAGCAACTATATAATCGTCTATTATTGCAATAACAAGCCTGTCAGGGGAACCACATATCCATTGTCTGTTTTGTATATTTTTCCTTATAGCGGTTGTAATGATAGCGGCATTACGGGAATCTGTTATATGAAAGGCTCCACATGTAAACGTGTTGCCATTCATCATATGGATAAGCGAAGCTGCCTCATCAATATTGGAAATTGAAGCAGCAGGAAAGCCTAAGGAAGAATCCAAGGCAGTCGTATCCTCTAAACTAAATTTCCCCGGTTCCCCCATTTTATGATTTTCCTCTGAGTAATCTCCACCGACTACGGAGAACCGTTCATCATCGCCATACGAATCCCATATATTTTTTAGCAGAGTTGTTGCATCACGGATTGATATATTATCCGATTGACTTTCATTTGTTGCATTTGCAGTATCTCCATTGGCTCTGCAAGCGGATAAAGATAGCATTATAAAAACAGTCAAAACAAGAACCATCACTTTTTTCATTATATAATTCTCCCATCATGTTCGATATCATTAGCGTTCCCTGTTTTATGCTTTTTACTCGACAGAAGCGTAATTGTATAAAGTAAAACAGCTCCTGTCATACTATCGTCATTGTGATTGTTTGACTTAAAGCCAGTGCATCGTTATAATTGATTGCGAATACGAGTTTTTATGATGAAACTGAATCAGAAAGTAGAAACAAAATGAAAAAAGATTTAACAAACGGTCCTGTAATGAAATCCATGCTGTATTTTGCCGTTCCCATGATTTTAGGAAACCTGTTACAGCAATGCTACAATATAGCAGATACATTAATCGTTGGAAAATATCTTGGCAGAGATGCTTTAGCCGCTGTCGGTTCCTGCTATACGGTCTGTATCGTGCTTTGGAAAAGCCGTCCATGTCAGTTATCCTTACCGTTATTTCACTGGGTACCCGCGTGATTCTTGCCTATGTGCTTTCGGCAATCCCGGTCTTTGGTGTAGCCGGAATCTGGTGGGTCATTCCGATTGGCTGGTTTCTGGCTGACATGACAGGAATCATATATTATATTAAAAGAAAAGATGAATTACTTATGTGGCAAAATTAAAGGATTCGCCATGTAATAAACTAAGATATCCGATTTACTTGCACAAATAAAAATGCCTGCCGGAAGGTCTGACCTTTTGTGTCCACCTCACTTCACCCGGCAGGCATTTTCTATTTTATGCTTCAATCAATGAATTGCATTTGAGCAATACCTCTGCTTATTCTAACAGCCGATACATCTTAACAGCTGCCGCATCTGCTGAATTCCTTTCTTTTGGGATTTTATAATTGACTCCAAAATCGGAACCAGTTCAGGACAAATATTAAACTTAAGCGTATTCATGGACATTTTTACTGCGCCTTCATGGTGCGGTATCATTTCCCACATAAAATTACAGCTAATCCGATTCGTTGCACGGGCACATTTCATTTCCATGAACATCACCTGCATAATCTGCTCCATCCGATTCTGATAGCAATACAAATTCCGTCTGGAATTACACAGCTCCCTACATTTGTCTTTCATACAGAGCATATTTTCTATGCTGATACTCTGTTCTCTTATAATATTTAAAGCAATCTCACACAACGATTCATTTTCAGTATATTCAAGAATGTTCTTTGACATTTCAATGGCTGCCATATGATGCGGTATCATCTGTACAATGAAATTGTATGATATACTGTCACTAAGCTCGGCTTTTGTCATCTCCTGAATCATATCATCTAAAATACGGTAGTATGTATGAAGATATTCATTGGTATCACCATTTAATCTACACTGCCTGTTCATATTTTATTTTCCCTTTTATTTTCATTATATTCAGGGTTTATTACAGGTTGCATGAAAATAGAAACTTATTTCTCATTTTCTAAACTACCGCTCCATTCAATCGCCAAAATATCCCTAAATGCACCTTCCCGATTCTGTACGGTATCCTTTGTAATAATTTCCCTGCAAATAATCAAGTCCAGCTGTCTCCGAAAGGCAATGACCTCTGCCTTACTCGTCTGCTTCAGCAACAACATCATTTCAATGCATTTGGATATTGTATCCGACATATTGGCCGCAAGATAGTTCCCTGAACCTTGTCTACATTCAACCATTTCCCAGCTTTTCAAGCATTTTCAAAGCTTCCCTCGTTGAATTACGCCCAATGGAAAGTGTCTCCGCCAGATTTCTTTCCGTCGGGAGCTTGTCACCTATGGAAATTTTATTTTCTTCTATCATTTCGCATAGATAATCTATCGCTTTCTGATATTCTTTATTTTCAGCCATACAGACCTCTGACTACATAAAATTTGCAAAAAGCCCTGCACCGATTACCGTAAGAATTCCTGCTACCACAATAGACAAACTACTCATTGCACCTTCTACTTCACCCATCTCCATCGCCTTGGCTGTTCCTATGGCATGTGATGCCGTTCCTATGGCAGTTCCCTTGGCAACGGCATCCTCAATTTTGAAAAGCCTACAGATTCCTTCCGCAAAAATGTTTCCCAAAATCCCGGTCATTATAATAACCGCAACTGTTATGGCAACATAACCGCCAAGTTCCTCGGACACACCCCAGCGCAGATACCTGCAATAACTGCCTTATAATTATTTTTTAAAAGCGCAAACTGCTCATATAACGGAACTGCAAGGCAGATTGTGGCAGGTATCGGCAAAGAAATTAGTTTATGCAGGAGTTCTCCCACAAATGGAAATGCAATGATAATTCCAAATTGCTTCAAATACTTCAAAACAAATCGCCTCCTAAATTGGTAGTACCCATTCGGTATAGCATCTTTTTTCCATTTTCAAGAAATTTCTCATTTTACACAACACTTCAATTCTCTCGGACGGTCTTCTGCAAATCTGCTATAGATTTTACCTGATGCTTCTTTAAATAGCCTTTTACAAACGGCTTCATCATTAGCTTTTTCGCTTCTACTTCCTCCGTAAAATCAATTTCCGTTTTCCCGTCTTTTTCTGAGAATATCCCTGTCCAATGACCTTTCATATTGTCATTTCCCATATCAAATTCCCAGCATTTATATTGTTCTGTTAAAGTAACCGTAAACAAGGTCGAATAGCCCTCCGGCGTATACTCTATAAACTGATTTTCGCCTACCACCTCAATTTTGTCCAAATCACTTCTCCAGGCATAATCCGTCAAAGAAGTAACAATATCCCAGACTTTTTGAACACTGCAATTAAATTTTGCTTTTGCAAAAGGCTCGGTAAGATTACGAATTACCCAAAGCTTTTTTAAAAATAATTCCTCATCATTTTGTATATGTATCCGAATTGCCAAAAATACTCAGCAAAAGCATTACACAAAATCCAAACAAAAACGATATTGCTAATACTGCAAAGAATTTTTTCCTTCCTAATCTCTGCAACCTTTCTAAAATAATTTTCTTTTTTTCATCCTCTAAAACCATAAACGGTCTCCTTTGCGTTTCTAAATGCTAATCTATCAAAACCATAACCACAAATGGGTGCTTTTTTTGCAAGCATATTTAAAAATCGCCCGTTGCCACATGCGATATCCGCCACCACATCATCGGCGTTTACATTGATGTTATCATAAAGCATTCTCTTGAATTTGACTGTGAATTTACCATCAAAGGTTGAATCGTAATTTTTGGCTTTCTTATTATAGTTGTTTTTCGAATGTTGCTCATATTTATTCATTACAGTTGACCTCCGTAAATTGGGATTTATCATGCAGGTGTAGTCATTTCAATGTGATTACCTTCTGAGTCAACAAACTCAACGACCCAAGTTTTTCCTATTTTAGTCAATGGAAAACATATCTCTTTTCCTTTGATTTTTTCACTAAGAATATCAAAATTTTCCACACTAATACTCGGTAAACAGTTACTTCCAAAAGTATGTTTCTCATTGACATTCTTATATGCGAACAAACCAAATCGAAAATCGTTTATAGTAAATACACTATATATGTCATCACGTTCTGTAATCGGCTGTTCAAAAAAATCTTCATAGAACTTTATTGCTCTATCCATATCCTTTACACAGATATAAAGTGAACCAATATTACAATTCATTTTCTATTCCCTCATAAATTCAAATCTTCCGCTTGTTTTCGTTCTGATTTTCTAAATACTTATTCGTTTTCTCATTTTCTTCTTCATTAAGAAAATGACACCAGCATCCATAATGAACCTCTTCAAATCCAGCCTCATAAATATTTACTCCGGTTGGATTATCTGATAAATAGAAAACTGGTTTTTCTTCTTCGTTTACTCTATATGTTCCATAGGTGCATCTGCAATTTTTATAATATATTTCCATTCTGATACCTCTTAAATAACCCTTTGATTCTCATATTCAACTTCCGTTTTTCTGAATCTGCCCGATACCGTGAGATACCCAGTATGGAAAGAACAATCGGCACCACAACGGCCATAGCAATGTAATCCTTGCTTCTTGTGAAAATCCTGAATGAATTCACGACTACAATCAAAACAACAGACAGGGTTGTAATCACAAGCAAACAATTTCCGGTTGTGTCGTCTGCAATGTCACTGTACAGGATGGATAAACACTTGTTGGTCCAATACAAAGGACTCCGTTTTACCCGATATTTTACAAGAAACATTTTTTCCATCAAATACACAGGCATAATAGCACCGCCTAAATAACCACTAAGTATGACCACTAACGATGCAAGAATTTGCGCTGCGGCAAGGTTATTTACAACTTAATTATTGTGTTTTGTTTCAACAAAATAAATTACTGCTTTTCTAATAATTTTACCGTAAGTCTCACCGGCTGATGATCCGTATATTCAAATTCTGTATCAATATTTTCCAAATCCTCAAGCTGCAAATTATCCGATATGATAAATCCATCTAAAACATACACCTGCGATTCTTCATAATTTCCGCTATACGGTGCGTTTAACAGCCGGCAGGTTGGTACATTATCGGTGACTGCAAAAGAAAAGTGCTCCGGAATATCATTCGTTCCGATAATTCCCGGTACCCAACTGTCCTCATCAATCAGTGGATATGTATCCATGCCTTCAAATGCCTGATTGAAATCTCCACCCGCAATGACATAATTCCCTTTTTCATATTCTTCCTGTAATTTCTCAGCAAGCTGTTTGCTCTGTGCAATCTTGCCCTCCCCACTGTCATATGCTTCCAAATGAAAATTAATCAATACCAGTTCTTTATCGCTGTTTTCAATTGGGATACGCGTTTCCAACATACACCGCTTCAAATTACAGGTTTTTATCGGCCACTTAAATGATTCTGGAAGTGCAATTCTGGCTGCCGAATTTACTGTATAGTCAGTCAGTGTTACAAGACCTGATTCTACCTTTCCAATCGGAGGAATCGGATATGGTACAAAATCACAGCGGAAATTGCATGCATACATTCCCTGAAGCGAAAGCACATCCTCGTAATAAGCTAACTCATCTATACGAAAGGTACGCTTTGAATCCCGGTCAACCTCCTGTAGAAAATAAACATCAGCTTTCTGCTCCTGCAAAATTTTTGCAATACCCTTTAAATTTTCCTCAACCTCTTCCTTATTTTCCGGCTGTACTCCTGTACCGCCATCCATAAAAAAATCCTTATCCTTATTCAACCCTGCATATCCGGTGTTATAGGTTAAAATGGTAATGCTGTCGCCTTCCGACAGCACTTCTAAACCATCTGAAACCTGAACATTCTCCAAGGGTTTCGGTCTATACTCCCGAATTGTATAGTATCCTGCAATGACAGCCAATACAAATATCAAAATCCCAAATATCAAACCGCATACTTTTAAGATTCTATACTTTTTTCTTTGTTTATCCCTTTTTGTTTTTCTTATATATTTTACTTCCTGTCCATTTTATCTAAAACACTTGTGCACAATGCTTATAGTCCTTTCATATTATATATTAATTTAAACAAAAGGAGCTTATGAGAAGCTATGAACAACTGCAAACATCTATATATACTGTCCACAATAGCATGCCAGCTTTCAGAAAGCTTATCTACTGACGAGCTGTCCATTTTATCTACTGACCTTAATGTGCTTGCAGATATGATCGAAAGTATTTTGGCAAATCGGGAATCCTGCTCCTGAGCAAAATGGCTAATTGCCGCTTCGTCCATATCCCCGTCAAAAAACAATGAACGATACATCCTCTTCCTCACTCTTTGCAAAATGCCGCTACATTCCGCCTAAACAATTTTGCCGGACGATAGCCTGTTCCGTCTATCATCTGCTCTGTTTCAATCACATAATCAGCTATCTTTCTCCTAAAATTTGCAGTCAGCAGCTTCTGATTTAAGATAATTTCAAAGGTATTCTGGAGCTGTGTCAAGGTAAACAATTCCGGCATCAAATCAAAGGCAAGCCTTAAATGATTCGAGACATTATTTCTTAAAGAAATCAATGCTCTTAAGATAATTTCTGCATGGTCAAAGGCAAGCATTTCACTGTCTACAATCTCATAACGAACCGTCTCGTGGTAATTATGAAACGTCTTATATTCCCTTAATTTTGCATTTAATCTAATATCCATTTCATCATTTGTTAGATGAAGTGTATAATCAGACGTTAACGAAAAATCATTATTTTCTACAATTCTATTTATCTCTTTTTGCTCCTCGTTAACCGTAAACCAACGGGCTTCCCAAGCATCTGTACCGGCCCGCAAATTGCAGGTATTACCGTCCATAAGTGCCATAAAAGTATTTGAAATAATCCAGCCTCTAGGATCCCTGTCCTGCTCCCCGAATACCCCGACAAGCTGCAAATATGCATTTTTGACATTCGTCTCTTCGTATAATTCTCTCTTTGCCGTCTCTATAACATCCTCGCCCGGTTTACAAAATCCACCCGGCAATGCCCAACAATCCTTATATGGATATGATGCTCTTTTAATTAACAGTATTTTTAAAGATTTTTTTTGCAGTTTTCGGATATTATAGCGGTCTCCGTCATTTAATATAGAAAAAATTGCAATATCAGCAGCAACGGAGGGTCTTTCAAAATCTGCAATATTATAATTAGACAAATATTCCTTTTCTTCTTTACTCATTGTATATTGCCTCATTGTTCCTCCTCCTAACAGGTGTGATTTTTTATCTTTTCACGCACTCTCATCAATGCAAAACCAAGCAAATTCTGTCCAAGCCACATGGTCATATCCAATCGCTTTTCATCCTTCATGGAACAACCAATTCCCCAGATTTTGTCCTGTACTGCACACTCTGCCAATATCGCATCTCCTGTATCTAATAATTGCTTTTTCAAATCAGCATTTTGCAGAAACTTCTCCATCAGCCCTTCATATATCAGGATTTGTCTATATCCATTCCATATAACATCATCATAATGATCTACCATTCTCCCAAGTGCTTTCACTTTACCTACATCATTTGTTTTCAAGATTGCTGTGGCAATCTCTTCATCCTGAAACAATTTTGCTTTTGAATACATCATGTACTGTTCCATGGAAGAAAAACAAATCCCCTCAACCACAAATTCAGATAAAAACCAATTACTTAAAAAGCCGTATGGTTCATCCGGATTATGAAATCCAATTATTTTTCTCATTATTTTCACCTGCTTTTTTCGTCTTCTTTTTCCCCGCTGTCTTTTATCAGTGGTTTTCTATTTTGCATCATCAATTCTGGTAATGTCTGTCACCTATAATTGTCCAAATCATTCGTTTTGCCCTAAATTTCAAAACAAGGCATCAAATTCAATTTAAACAAATTCTTCTCATGCATAGAATCGATTTTGTCTTTGATATCCTGTTCAGGCAAAATGCCCTCTCGAATATATTTGTCCAGCATCTCATAAGTAAACCCAAGATTTTCCTCGTCTGTCTTGCCACAGAGCCCATCGATAGGTGTTTTATCAACCAATTCATTTGGAAGATTTAATACTCTTCCTATTGCTTTTACTTCTGTAACCGTCAGTCTTGAAAGAGGGCTAAAATCACCAACGCTGTCTCCATATCTAGTGGAATATCCTACCCAGTCCTCCGACAAATTACAGGTATTGGCTACCCTGCCATTCATACTCTGGCTTATGGCATATAATGTTGCCATACGAATACGTGGAGGCAGATTCGTCTTTGTCTGTCCGGTCACGGTAATTTCATGTGGAATTGCATTTAACACACCATTTACCGCATCTTTGATATTTATTTCCACACTCTGTATATTCAGCACATCAACTAATTTCTGCGCCATATCTATGTCTGCCTGCTCGCCACAAGGCATCAGTACACCAATTACTCTGTCTTTGCCTAATGCTTCCACGCACAGAGCCGCCACTACCGAAGAATCCTTACCGCCAGAAATTCCAACAATGGCATTACAATCCGAACCATTTTCTTCAAAAAATTTTCTAATCCATTCTACACATCTGTCCTTAACCTCTTCTGCATTAAAATCGCTCATATATAAATGCTCCTTTTCAAACCTTGTAATCATTTTTTCTTTGAATTTAATATCATTATCTGCTCATTAAGAACTTATTAAAAACGTCCTCTATGCAATACTTCCCTAATCTCCTGAAGCGATTGCTCTTTCATCAGAACCCCATCCTTAAATACTGTAATTAATGCGTTTGGGGGATTCTCACAGGCTTCCTTCCAGGTATACTCATCTTTATAACTATACTCACCATTTTCATCTTGTACTACCACGCAACAGCCCTTTTGGGATTTCTTAAATCCCCCCTCCTTTGGATTTTTAAAAATCGGATATGGTTTATTTGCAATTTCACAATATGTTGCCTTAATACAAGAGCTGAAGGTATCTCTTGTAAATGGCTTTAATATGCCATTCTCCTCAATACACTGCATGGAAAATGAGCCAACCCCCAGTGCCACATTCGAGCAGGCAAATCCATGTTCCGTAAGAATCTGATAAATCTCCTCGCATTAACATGTAGCCGTTGTGTGCCAGAATTTCATCTTTAATCTGTGGAAGTACATTGTCAATTATATTCCAATAATCATAAGAATCCAATACTGCACTAAAGCTGGTATTTGGATAAATCTCGGTAAGCAGCCTTTTTAACAATGTTACCTCGTCTCCATCGCATAATTGCTGCACATAACAGAATGCTCCGTACTTGGGCTTCCAAATGCCACAGGCTCTTTCGTACAGTCACAAGCATAATTTTTCTCCAAATATGGAATGGTCGGAACGCTTGCCGTATTCAAAAAAGATAAACACCAACCCGCACCTGCTTTTATAGCAGAATCCGTACACTCCTCTCCACGAAAATCAAATGCGCCTAACGCTCTCGCCCGTGACACACTGTCATCACAGGTTTTATCATAATATTGATTTACAATTTGGCGATAAGTATAGCCAACCGTAGCGGCAATCATTGGATGGCAGCTTTCGGCGGAAATCAGGCTCTCTAAAGATTGCGGAAGCCATGCATAATCAGGATGCGGATTGGTAATCCCAAACATCGGAACATGCATCGGTGTCAACGCACCTTCCGGCAATGCAATGATTTCGATTGGCAAATATCCAAGCTTGTGAAGATTCTTTATTTTTTCAAGCTTGTATGCTTCCGCCCCCCAGTGCCGCATCCATAATTCTCTTATACTCTCCAATCACCTCATCAAATGGCCTTTTAAAAAATGATTCATTGAAATACTCAATTAAATAAGTTTTTATAAAGCCCTGAAGTCCAAACATCACAACCTTATCCCATCTGTCTACACGGCTCAAACGAGGTGTAAAATAAGACACTGACTTTGTAATATCTTTTGGCAGCATCTCCGCATGGACTGCTTTATAAAAATCAATTAATAATTAGAATTGTACGGTTTGAAATTAATTCCGTCTGTCCTGAAATTGACAATCCCTGAACCTCCCCCGTTACCCAGTCTCTTTTTTTGATTCCAAATACATCCTCTGCCTTCTTTACCCTGTCCTGCCTTGCATTTGGATTCAAGACTCGCTCGCGAGTCTTGGCGCGGGATTCGTGTCAGCGTTAGCTGAC
>CAZATW010000064.1:0-12749 GCA_964488185.1 uncultured Coprococcus sp.
TCAGCTAACGCTGACACGAATCCCGCGCCAAGACTCGCGAGCGAGTCTTGAATAATAAAAAAGTATCAGCGGGAAACGAAATTATTTTCGGGTTTTCGTTGATACTTTTTTTGCCTATTGTTAAGTTATAGGAAAGTATTTCACATTTATTTTTTGTCAAACCCCGTGATGATAAATTTTCTTTTATTTATTTGTTTTGGTTGAAATTGCCATTCATTTAATTTATAGTTATGTTTGTTGAAATGTTTGTATATAAAGGATTAAATTAGGATGGGAAGAAGTATATGTTAGAGCAAGCCGTAATAAAAAGAATGATAATAGATGCACAAGCTGCACGGGATAAAGCGTATGCGCCATATTCTTCATTTAGAGTAGGTGCAGCGGTATATACAGAAAATGGTCAGATATATTCAGGCTGTAATGTTGAAAATTCCTCGTATGGTGCTGCAAACTGTGCGGAGAGAACCGCGATATATAAAGCCGTCAGTGAAGGGCACAGACATATTAAGGCAGTTGCGGTTGTGGCCGGTATGAAATCTGAGAAAACGGTCTATACTTCTCCATGTGGAATATGCAGACAGGTTATTGCAGAATTTGGTGATGGTGATACATATATTATTATGGCTGAGTCACCGGATGAATATAAAATCGTGACTTTAAAGGAGCTGTTTCCATACAGCTTTGATTTAAAAAGTTATCAGTAAAGGAGATAGAAGAATTGAGTAGATTAGGTGAGCTTCAAAATTACAGTGTAATCACATCTGAGGATATACCGGAGGTAAACGGTAAGGGGTATGTATTGGAGCATATAAAAACAAAGGCTCGTGTACTTATTATTGAAAATGATGATACAAATAAAGTATTTACAATAGGTTTTAGAACGCCTCCAAATGACGATTCCGGAATTCCACATATACTTGAGCATTCAGTGCTTTGTGGTTCAAAAAAATATCCGCTTAAAGACCCATTTGTTGAACTGGCAAAAGGTTCGCTGAATACATTCTTAAATGCCATGACTTATTCGGACAAGACGGTATATCCTATAGCAAGCTGTAATAATCAGGATTTTGAAAATCTGATGCGGGTATATCTGGATGCTGTATTTTATCCAAACATTTATATTCATCCTGAGATTATGCGTCAGGAGGGATGGCACTATGAGCTTGATACTGTGGATGGTGAGCTAAAGTATAATGGTGTTGTATATAATGAGATGAAAGGCGTATTTTCATCAGCGGAGCAGCAGTTATACAGAGTTATAGAGATGTCACTTCTTCCGGATACTCCATATGGCAAGGAGTCAGGAGGAGATCCAAAGGCAATACCTACCTTGACACAGGAGCGTTTTAAGGAGTTTCATCAGACATATTATCATCCGTCTAACAGCTATATTTATCTGTATGGGGATTGTGATATGGCTGAAAAGCTGGAATATATTGATAGGGAATATCTGTCACATTTTGAGTATAAAGAGGTGGATTCCCGTATTGCTACGCAGACACCATTTGACAATCTGAAGCAGATAGAAACATATTATTCCATATCTGAAAATGAGAGTGAAGAGAATAACACCTATTTGGCATACAGCAAGGTCACAGGCAGCAGTCTTGACAAAAAGCAGGCGACAGCCATGGCGGTACTTGAATATGCTTTAATGGATGCGCCGGGAGCACCACTTAAAAAAGCGATTATAGATGCAGGTATTGGAGAGGATGTATTTTCATCATTTGACGGTGGAATCCAGCAGACTTCATTTTCTATAATTGCAAAAAATGCGAATGAATCAGATAAAGATTTATTCATTAAAATAATAGAGGATACTCTGAAACAGTCTTTGGAGAGGCTGGATAAAAGGTCCGTTGAAGCGGCTATTAATAATTTTGAGTTCAAGCATAAGGAGACCAATTTTGGCAGATATCCAAAAGGACTTATGCTGGGACTTGATGCATTTAAAAGCTGGCTTTATGACGGGGAAGCTCTGTCATATTTCAAGATGAATGAGATATATTCGGAGCTAAAGGAGGAGCTGAAAACAGATTATTTTGAGGAGCTTATCAGGAACAGCTTGTTAGAAAACAGCTTTGGGGCAATTATTGTAATGAAGCCTAAGAAAGGTCTTGATAAAGAAGAGGAACTGGCAGAAAAGGCGAAGCTGGCAGCATATAAGGAGACTTTGAATCATGATGAGCTTTGTCAGCTTGTGGAAGATACAAGGGCTCTGAGAAAATATCAGGAAGAGCCGTCCCCTACAGAGGATATGGAGAAGGTTCCGCTTCTTAATATCTCCGATATAGACAAGAATGCAAAACCGCTTAAGAACAGAAGACTAGAGCTGGCAGGGGTACCGGTCTTGCACCATGACATATTTACAAATGGAATTGGTTATCTGGAATTTTTCTTTAAGATAAATGGTCTTGAGGAACACCTTATTCCATATGCCTCCCTGCTTACAGCTATTTTCAAATATGTTGATACTGAAAATTACAGCTATGGAGAGCTTTCAAATGAAATTAATTTCCATACGGGTGGAATTGCATTTTCTACAGGAGCCTTTAATAATGTAGACAAGAGCATAACAACATATTTCTCTGTAAGGACAAAGGCTGTGTATGGCAAGCTGGACAAAGCCATAGAGCTTGTAGAGGAAATTCTTCAATCGTCAAGAACAGATGACAGAAAGAGACTTAAAGAAATAATCTCGGAAGAAAAGGCAGATATGAAAACGGAGCTTTCAGCATCAGGCCATGTATCGACTGCAAATAGAGCTATGTCATATATTGACAGGTCACTTGTGTTTAAGGACATGTCGGAGGGAGTAGGGTATTATGAGTTCCTTCTGGATATGGATTCGGCATCTGATGAGAAGCTGGAAGAGCTGACTAAAAAGCTTGGTGCGGTTCTTGACTTTATCCTTGAAAAAAGCAGACTAACTATATCGTATACAGGGGATATCGACAGCCTGATTAAGGAGGAGCGTAATATAGAAAGATTTGTTAGTATTCTTTCAGATAATGCGAATATCTGTGAGGATGCAGATTATGAGCTGTCGGTAAAAAATGAGGGCTTTAAAACGACAAGTCAGGTTCAATATGTGGCCGTAGCAGGAGACTTTGTGAAAGCCGGCTATGAATATGATGCGGCACTTAATGTTTTGCAGGTTATTTTCTCTTATGGATATCTATGGGAAAATATACGTGTTAAGGGTGGAGCGTATGGAGCGATGTGTACATTTGCCCGTTCAGGAATAAGCTATATGACATCATACCGGGATCCTAATCTTATGGAGACATATGATGTATATAAAAATGCTTATCAGTATGTGGAGACATTTAATGCGGACGAAAGAGATATGACAAAATATTTAATAGGTGCAATCGCGAAGCTGGATGCACCGATGACACCGTCAGCAGAGGGAAGCTACTGTTTCCTGTGTTATATGGCAGGCGTAACAGATGATATGCTTCAACAGGAGCGTGACCAAATCCTCGCTGCAAATCCTGCAAAAATAAGAAGTCTTGCACCGATAATAAAGGCAGTAACAGACAGTGGAATTATATGTGCTATAGGTGGCGAAGACAAAATAGAAGAAAACAGAGAAAGCTTTGATAATATTTTGAGCATATTCTAAATGGGTTTTATTATGGAAGTATATGTATGATATGATATGAGCTGTATATAAATGAATTGATTTCAACTTGTTGGAAATACGAGGTAATACATGAAGGATCATTATAAATCAGGCTTTGTGGCAATTATAGGCAGACCCAATGTCGGTAAATCAACGCTGATGAACAGCTTGATTGGACAGAAGATTGCCATAACAAGCAGTAAGGCACAGACAACGAGGAATAGGATACAGACCGTATATACAAGTGATGAGGGGCAAATTGTTTTCCTTGATACACCGGGTATAAATCGGGCAAAAAATAAGCTGGGTGAATATATGCTGAAGGTGGCAGAGGGCACCTTAAATGAAGTGGATGTCGTTATGTGGATTGTGGAAGCAACTACATTTATAGGTGCAGGAGAGCGTTATATCATAGAACAGCTAAAGAGGATAAAAACGCCGATTATAATCGTAATCAATAAAATTGATGCAGTAGAAAAGGAAGCTGTGGTGAGGGCAATAGCCACATATAAAGAGGTACTTGATTCAGCTGAAATCGTACCGGTATCAGCACTGAAGGGAAGTAATAAGGAAGAGCTGGTTAAAACATTATATCAGTACCTTCCTTATGGTCCTCGGTTTTATGATGAGGATACTATAACAGACCAGCCGGAGAGACAGATTGTTTCCGAGCTTATAAGGGAGCAGGCACTTCGCCAGCTTGATAAGGAAATACCTCACGGGATAGCCGTAGTGATAGATTCCATGAAAGAAAGACCAAATGGAAAAATAATGTATATTGATGCGACTATAATATGTGAGCGTGACTCGCACAAGGGAATTATCATCGGGAAGCAGGGAGTTATGCTGAAAAAGATAGGGACCCATTCCAGATACGGAATAGAAAGACTGCTTGACATACAGGTGAATCTGAAGCTGTGGGTCAAGGTCAAAAAGGATTGGCGTGATACAGATACATTGTTAAAGAACTACGGATATCATATGGACACATAAATCAGGTAGAGCTATGAGGGATGAAGTTATTTTAAATGGAATAGTCTTGGCTACGGGACTTGTAGGTGAATATGACAGAAGACTTGTTATACTGACAAAAGAGAGAGGTAAGATAACGGCATTTGCGAAAGGGGTTAGAAGAGCGACAAATCAGCTTATTTCTAAATGTCAGCTATTTGTCATGGGAGAATTTACCCTGTATGAAGGCAGGGATGCATATACACTTAAGAGTATAGATGTAAAGGAATACTTCCATGAGCTGACCTTTGACATGGACAAATATTGTTATGGTTCATACTTTTGCGAGATGATGGCATACTTCACGCATGAAGGAGATCAGGCAACGGATTACCTTAATTTGCTATTTGTGAGTTTGAATGCCCTTAAGAAGGGACTTATGCCTGCACCGCTTGTAAGGCTTGTCTATGAAATCAAGATAATGGATGTATTTGGACAGGGGATACAGAGCTTTGGATGCCCCATATGTGGAAATGATAAGCTGTCAAATGTATTTGATGCACAATCGGGAGGAGTTCTGTGTGAAAACTGTATAAAGAAAGGTGCACATCCGATACATATATCAGAGCAGGCATTATATACACTTCAATATATCAATGGCGCTCATTTGGGAAGCTTATATAATTTTAAGGTTTCAGATGAGGTCATTCGGGAATTGTCAGATATTTACAGGGAATTTGCAGATATGTATATTGATAAAAAGTTTAATTCTCTGCAAATAATTAATTCTCTGTCTTGAAAAATACATTGAATGGATATAAAATAAGTCGAATAGTAATAGAATAGGAATATATTACAAGATATTGGAGGACAAATATGGAAAAGACGTTGGACAAAATAGTTGCACTTGCTAAAAACAGAGGATTTGTTTATCCGGGTTCAGAAATCTATGGCGGACTTGCAAATACTTGGGACTATGGAAATCTTGGTGTTGAACTGAAGAATAATGTGAAACAGGCATGGTGGAAGAAGTTTATTCAGGAGAATCCATATAATGTAGGTGTTGACTGCGCGATACTTATGAATCCACAGACATGGGTTGCATCAGGTCATTTAGGAGGATTTGCAGACCCGCTTATGGATTGTAAGGAATGTCATGAAAGATTCCGTGCAGATAAATTAATAGAAGATTATATGATTGAGAATGGAATTGCCATAGAGGGCTCCATAGACGGCTGGACAAATGAACAGATGGAGCAGTATGTTGAAGAGAACAATATTGCCTGTCCGACATGTGGCAAGCATAATTTTACGGGAATCAGACAATTCAATCTGATGTTTAAGACCTTCCAGGGTGTAACCGAGGATGCAAAGAATACTGTTTATTTAAGACCTGAGACGGCACAGGGTATCTTTGTAAACTTTAAGAATGTTCAGAGAACCTCCAGAAAGAAGATTCCTTTTGGTATTGGACAGATTGGTAAATCCTTCAGAAACGAGATTACACCGGGTAACTTTACCTTCAGAACAAGAGAGTTTGAACAGATGGAGCTTGAGTTCTTCTGTGAGCCGGGAACAGACCTTGAATGGTTTGAATACTGGAGAAGTTTCTGTATCAACTGGCTGAAGGAGCTTGGCATTAAAGACGAGGAGATGAGAGCCCGCGACCATTCACCGGAAGAGCTGTGCTTCTATTCAAAGGGAACCACCGATATCGAATTTTTATTCCCATTTGGCTGGGGTGAGCTGTGGGGAATTGCCGACAGAACAGATTATGACCTTACGCAGCATCAGAATACATCAGGTGAGCCTATGGAATATTTTGATGATGAAAAGAAGGAAAAGTATATACCATATGTTATTGAGCCGTCACTTGGTGCAGACCGTGTGACACTTGCCTTCCTTTGTGCAGCATATGATGAAGAGAATATCGGAACAGAGGAGAAACCGGATATCCGTACAGTGCTTCATTTCCATCCTGCTTTAGCGCCTGTGAAAATCGGTGTTCTGCCGCTTAGCAGGAAGCTTGCGGAGGGTGCAGAGAAGATATATGCAGAGCTGTCAAAATATTATAACTGTGAATATGATGACAGAGGAAATATTGGAAAGCGATACAGAAGACAGGATGAAATCGGTACGCCATTCTGTGTAACCTATGATTTCGACTCCGAAGAGGATGGCGCCGTTACGGTTCGTGACAGAGATACCATGGAGCAGGAGAGAATAAAAATAGAAGACCTTAAGGCTTACTTCGAGAAGAAGTTTGAATATTAGAACAGAAAGCTACTAATATTAAATAAATAACATTTGTTATTATTAACAGGAGGCAGATAAAATGCAGGGTAAAGAGATATTTACGACTTATGAATCAGAGGTTAGGTCTTACTGTAGAAGTTTTCCGGAAATCTTTACGAAGGCTAAGGGTTCAAAGCTGTATGATCAAAATGGTAAAGAATATATAGATTTCTTCTCAGGAGCAGGCGCACTGAACTATGGACATAATAATGATTTTATCAAAAAGAGAATAATAGACTATATCGAGAGTGACGGCATTATGCATTCTCTTGATATGATGACTGAGCCTAAGGCTGAATTCCTTGACTTCTTTGAGAACAAAATTCTGAAGGCGAGAGGTCTTGATGATTATAAGGTAATGTTTGCAGGACCGACAGGCGCAAATGCCGTTGAGTCGGTATTGAAGCTTGCACGTAAGGTAAAAAAGAGAAGTATGATATGGGCATATATGGGCTGCTTTCACGGTATGACACTAGGCGCACTTGCCCTTACAAGTGATGCATGCAGCCGTGGTGGTGCAGGTATTTCTCTGGAAAATGTATATCATGTTCCGGCTCCATACATGTTTCCTGATCTTGATACGATAGCATATATGCAGACACTTCTTGACGATGACCATTCAGGTGTCGAGAAACCGGCGGCTATATTTGTAGAAACCGTACAGGCGGACGGTGGTGTGTATGTATTTTCGGTTGATTATTTAAAGGCACTTCGTGAATTCTGCGATAAGAATGACATTCTTATGGTGGTAGACGATGTACAGGTTGGATGTGCAAGAACAGGTACATTCTTCTCATTTGAGAGAGCCGGTATTAAACCGGATATGTTTACGCTGTCAAAGTCTATCGGAGGATATCCATTCCCTATGGCACTTGCAATATTTAAATCAGAGTATGATTTGTGGACACCGGGAGAGCATACGGGTACATTCCGTGGACTTCAGTTGTCTATGGTTGCAGCAAAAGCCGGATTGGAGTTTATGCTAAATGAAAACATTGAAGCAGAGGTTATGCGTAAGGGCGAAATCGTAAGGGAATACCTTGAGAAGAATATCAGACCGCTGGTAATGGATGTACGTGGTATCGGACTTTTATGGGGCATTGAGACGGAAAATGATGCCGCAGCCAAGAGGATAACAGCGAAAGCCTTTGAAAACGGTCTTGTTATAGAGCGTGCAGGCCGTGATAATCGTGTTATCAAGGTTATGCCGCCGCTTACCACTCCTGACGATGAGCTTCTTGAGGGACTGGAGATTATCAGAAAGTCATTAGAGGCATAAAATATATTGTTTGTTATGATTTTGCAGGAGATTATACAACATCATAATTTGAATCCTGAAAACAGGCAAAACCGATATTTGGAATTTGCCTGTTTTTTCATTATCGTACTTTGCTAATATCTTGTATTGCCTAAATAAATCGAGTTATAAGCATAGCGAAAAAATGAGTAAAAAATATTAATTTTTATCAAAAAAATAGTTTAACAATACAGGTGTCTATGATATAATTGACACAGCGTAGTGTGAAAATTTGGTATTTTCACCTGCAAAATATTACTTTATTACTTAGGAGGTATATACGAATGGCAAAGAAGTATTGTTACCTTTTCTCAGAAGGTAATGCTAACATGAGAGAGCTTCTCGGTGGTAAGGGTGCCAACCTTGCAGAGATGACCAACATCGGTCTTCCGGTTCCTCAGGGATTCACAATTTCAACAGAGGCTTGTACACAGTATTATGAGGACGGCCGCGAGATTAATCCAGAGATTATGGCTGAAATCAATGAGTATATTGTTAAGATGGAGGAAATTACAGGTAAGAAGTTCGGAGACAAGGAGAACCCGCTTCTTGTATCAGTTCGTTCAGGTGCCAGAGCATCAATGCCTGGTATGATGGATACAATTCTTAACCTCGGTTTGAATGAGGAAGTTGTTGAAGTAATTGCAAATATGTCAGGTAACCCACGTTGGGCTTGGGACTGCTACAGAAGATTCATTCAGATGTATTCAGACGTAGTTATGGAAGTTGGTAAGAAATATTTTGAAGAGCTTATCGACGAAATGAAGGCTAAGAAGGGTGTAACATTTGACGTAGAGCTTACAGCAGAAGACTTAAAGGAGCTTGCAGGACAGTTCAAGGCTGAGTATAAGTCTAAGATTGGGGAGGACTTCCCTTCAGACCCTAAGGAGCAGCTTATGGGAGCTGTTAAAGCCGTATTCCGTTCATGGGACAACCCTAGAGCGAACGTATACAGAAGAGATAACGATATCCCATATTCATGGGGAACAGCAGTTAACGTACAGTCAATGGCATTCGGTAACATGGGTGATGACTGTGGTACCGGTGTTGCTTTCACAAGAGATCCTGCTACAGGTGCTAAGGGCTTATTTGGTGAGTTCCTTACAAACGCACAGGGCGAGGACGTAGTTGCTGGTGTTCGTACACCAATGCACATTTCAGAGATGGAGCAGAAGTTCCCGGAGGCATTTGCTCAGTTCAATGAAGTATGTAAGACACTTGAGAATCACTATAGAGATATGCAGGATATGGAGTTTACTGTAGAGCATGGTAAGCTTTATATGCTTCAGACAAGAAACGGTAAGAGAACGGCTCAGGCAGCTCTTCAGATTGCATGTGATCTTGTTGACGAGGGCATGAGAACAGAAGAAGAAGCAGTAGCTATGATTGACCCTAGAAACCTTGATACACTTCTTCATCCACAGTTCGATGCAGCAGAGCTTAAGGCTGCTACACCACTTGGCAAGGGCCTTGGCGCTTCACCGGGCGCTGCATGTGGTAAGGTTGTATTCTCAGCTGAGGATGCTGAAGCTTGGAATGCCAGAGGAGAGAAGGTTGTTCTTGTAAGACTTGAGACATCTCCGGAAGATATCACAGGTATGAAGGCTTCACAGGGTATCCTTACAGTTCGTGGTGGTATGACATCTCATGCAGCTGTTGTTGCACGTGGTATGGGTACATGCTGTGTATCAGGTTGTGGAGATATCGCTATGGACGAGGCTAACAAGAAGTTTACTCTTGCAGGCAAGACATTTGTTGAAGGTGATTATATCTCAATTGACGGTTCAACAGGTAACATCTATGAAGGCGTTATTAAGACTGTTGATGCAACAATTGCAGGTACCTTCGGCAGAGTTATGTCTTGGGCTGATAAGTATAGAACACTGAAGGTTAGAACAAATGCTGATACACCGGCTGATGCTAAGAAGGCTCGTGAGCTTGGTGCTGAAGGTATCGGTCTTTGCCGTACAGAGCATATGTTCTTTGAGGAAGACAGAATTGCTGCATTCCGTGAGATGATTTGTTCAGATACGGTTGAAGAGAGAGAAACTGCACTTGAGAAGATTCTTCCATATCAGCAGGGAGACTTTGAGGCACTTTACGAGGCACTGGAAGGTAATCCGGTTACCATCAGATTCCTTGACCCACCTCTTCATGAGTTCGTTCCTACAGAGGAAGCTGATATCAAGAAGCTTGCAGATGCACAGGGCAAGACAGTAGAAGAAATCAAGACAATCATCGATGGACTTCATGAGTTCAACCCAATGATGGGTCACAGAGGATGCCGTCTTGCGGTAACATATCCTGAGATTGCTAAGATGCAGACAAAGGCTGTTATCCGTGCAGCTATCAACGTAAAGAAGGCTCATCCTGATTGGGCAGTTAAGCCTGAAATCATGATTCCGCTTGTATGTGAAGTCAAAGAGCTTAAGTTTGTCAAGAAGGTTGTAGTAGAGACTGCTGATGCTGAAATCGCAGCTGCCGGTATCGAGCTTGAGTACGAAGTTGGTACCATGATTGAGATTCCAAGAGCTGCTCTTACAGCTGATGAGATTGCTGCTGAAGCTGACTTCTTCTGCTTTGGTACAAACGACCTTACACAGATGTGCTTTGGTTTCTCAAGAGATGATGCTGGTAAGTTCCTTGATGCTTACTATGATACAAAGATTTTCGAGAACGATCCATTTGCAAAGCTTGACCAGACAGGTGTTGGTAAGCTTATGGAGACAGCTATCAAGCTTGGTAAGCCGGTTAATCCTAAGCTTCACGTAGGTATCTGCGGCGAGCACGGCGGAGATCCTTCATCAGTTGAGTTCTGCCATAAGATTGGTCTTGACTATGTGTCATGTTCACCATTCCGTGTGCCAATTGCAAGACTTGCAGCAGCACAGGCAGCTATCGCCAATAAGTAATACACTGGCGGAAGCCGTAGTGAAATAATATTAAAATCAATGAACTGCTCTTTATGTTTCGGCATAAAGGGCAGTTTTTTTGCGAGTAACGAGGAAAACACTGTGTTTGTGCAAGCGTTTGACAAACACCGCAAAAGGCAGTAGAGATGTAATGCCTAGACTTGAAACAAATCTGTCGGGATGTTAAGATGTAATAAAATAAAGCTGATAAATCGGGATTTGAGATGGGAATATGAAAAAATTAGGATTAGTAGGTGGAATGGGACCCGAATCAACAATTCCATATTACCATGATATTATTTATGGGGTGCAAAACAGAATTGGAAAGAATTTTTTCCTAATTTAACCATTGAAAGTGTAAATGTATTTGACAGACTACAAGAGCATTGTTAAGTGAATGTAAAGAAAAGTAGAGGTAGTAAAATGTACGATTGTGGATTTACAAAAGAAAATCGTTGGTTCCGATTTCGTACCGGTGGAATTATTATAAAAGATAATAAAATGCTTTTTGTAAAATGCAACATAGGAAATTATTATTATATGATTGGTGGTGCTGTGCGACTGGGCGAAACCACTGAACAGTGTATTGAAAGAGAGATTTTTGAAGAAGCAGGGATACAGGTGAAGGCAGCTCGCCTTGCTGTGGTATGTGAAAATTTCTTTAAAGGAGTAGGTGGAGCAATCGACGGATTTGATTGTCATACAATGGAATTTTATTATCTTATGAAAATGCAGGAAGCTGGTGTAGATATCAATAAAAATGAAACGGATGAAGGGGAAGAATTAGTTTGGGTACCGATTGATGAAATTCCTGATAGTGATATAAAGCCGTCATTTATGAAGCAATATATAAATGAGATTGTTAATGGGGATAAGATAATACATATTATTTGGGAGAAGGACCGATGAAGATAATATCTGCAGCAGCAGTAACAGCTGGAGGAAAAACAACGGTTGTAAACAAGCTCAAAGAAAGATTTGATAGTGTATGCACTTTGAATTTCGGTGACTACACATTTGAAGGAGAAGTGGACAATTTCTACCAATGGGTGTTAGATGTTGCTTTAGCCAGAAGAATATTAAGGGATATGACAGAGGCATCAGGGGATGAAATTAGGAATGATTTGGAATTGTATCTGAAATATGCAAGAATTGCGTTTGTACAGATGCAAAAAGATGTGTTGCCGTCATCAGATTATGTTAACGGGAAAAGCATCTGTTTTGTATCAGATTAGAAATCTAATATATGATTATAAAGAAGAATAAATAACAGATTTTTGTAATAGTACTATGCAGAATGAAACAGATTTATTTCATCTAAATTATAAGTTCATTCGGAAAAGTGAAATGCATGGAATTGTAGTAGGAGGCAATATTAGATGTTTCTTAAAATTAGCGGAACAGAATATATGCCTGAACTAGATGATAAAATATTACTTTTGGAAAGTTTAGAAGGGACTGTTGCCAGAATGAAAACGGAAAAATGCATACCTACTATAGAGACGCTTGTCAAAAGAATAGTAGAAAAAGATTTACCAATAGTGGTTACAAGAGATATAGGACATGGGACAGATTCCAAAGGAATTATTATTGGTCAGGAAATATATCTAAAGCTGACTTGAAAAAGTAAATTCCAGTGCAGGACTAAATTCCACATCCCCCTTTA
>CAZATW010000065.1:0-10995 GCA_964488185.1 uncultured Coprococcus sp.
CAGATGTAAGTGGCTTGAAAAAGGATGTAAGTAGTTTAAAAACAGATGTAAGTGGTTTAAAAACAGATGTAAGTAGTTTGAAAACAGATGTAAGTGGTTTAAAAACAGATGTAAGTGGCTTGAAAACAGATGTAAGTAGTTTGAAAACAGATGTTACTAATTTAAAGCTTCAAGTGGTGAATTCAGTCGTTGAGTTAAAGGCTATGGACGATATGATACTGGATGAAGTAGAGAGGGTACATGCCATTTTAGAAAAACATATCTTAGATAAATCGATACATATGGCATAAGTATTTATTACAGTACCATATTATTTTTGTATGCAAATATAGAAAGAAACTGCTGATATCAAAACAGATATCAGACGATATAAAGCAATTTTCTTACGAGATATGTCAAAAACACAAAGTCATTATCAGATATATGGAGACGGATAAAGACCATATCCATTACATGATAGAAACGGAACAAACCATGTCTATCAGTAAAAAGGTTAAAAAGGAGATGACAGCGAATGTTAAAAGCATATAAATACAGGATTTATCCGAATAAGGAGCAGAAAACGCAGATTGCGAAAACATTCGGTTGTTGTCGTTTTGTTTATAATCAAACTTTGGCATATAGGGAAGAGTCTTATGAGCAGGATAAAAAATCTGTCAGTAAAACAGATTGTAACAATTACTGCAACACCCTGACAAATGCAATTTACGACATGGATTCTGCCTATCAAAAATTTTTCAAAGATTACCGCACAGGAAGCAAAATATAGGATTGGATTTGGGAATCAAGGATTTATGCATAACATCGGATGGGAAGAAGTACGAAAACCCCCAAATAATAAAAAGATATGAGCGAAAACTGGCAAGGCTGCAAAGGCAGCTGGCACATAAGAAAAAGTGCAGCAGTAATTATTTCAAGAAGAAAAAAGAGATAGCATTATGCCATGAGAAGATAACAAATACCAGAATGCGGATACAAAAGATTTGTCAGTGAGAGAATGGATGTGCCCTATATGTGGAACGAAGCACGACAGGGATATCAATGCAGCAAAGAATATTTTAGCGGAAGGGTTACGGCAGACAGCATAAAAAAGCATAAATAGGGCAGGAGACTGCCCGAATTAACGCCTGTGGAGATAGTAGGTTACGAGGTCTATGAAACAGGAAGCCCATTGGCTTTAGACAATGGGTAGTTCACTCATTTTTCGGAACGTAAAGAAAAATATGAGGTAATGAGTGTTATTTGTTTAATCATTAACGGTGCGAAGCCGGTATTTGGAAAAAAGAATATAGAGCAGCTTTTAAAATTAATCAAACCGGAATAGTTGATGCTTGACAATATGTTATTTGTTATGATAAAGTTTATATATTGATTAAGTAAATGCAATGACGAGGAGGAGTACATACAAATTCCGATTTACAGAGAGAAGATGTTGGTGGAAATCTTCAATCAGGTTGTATGGAAGGTAGCCTTCGAGCAGTGAACCAAAAGGTGCAATCCAAGTAGGCTTCAACGGTATTTCCCCGTTACAGGAAAGCGATATGAGGCAGTAGTGCTGGTGTATCGACGGAGTGCAGGATTGACCTGAAATTAGGTGGTACCGCGGATTATATTCGCCCTAAGTGTATTTATACACTTAGGGCTTTTTAATTGATATAAAACCATTTGTTTTTATCAGATAAAATTTGTATGGTTCACTGGACAGTTTGCAGATTGATATTTGTCATAATGTAAGATATTTAAAGTATCAAGGAGGAAGAGACTATGGAAATTAACGGAGCACAGATGTTTGTAAAGGCATTGCAGGAAGAAGGCGTTGAAACATTATTTGCATATCCGGGAGGAACCGCAATAGATTTGTTTGATGCCCTCTATGATGCAGAAGGAATTGACATGATATTGCCAAGACATGAGCAGGCGCTTGTTCATGCAGCGGATGGTTATGCGCGTTCAACAGGAAAGGTAGGAGTATGCCTCGTTACAAGCGGGCCGGGAGCAACCAATCTTGTTACAGGTATTGCAACAGCAAATTATGACAGCGTTCCACTCGTATGCTTTACAGGACAGGTATCAACAAACCTTATCGGAAATGATGCGTTTCAGGAGGTAGATATAGTAGGCATTACAAGAAGCATTTGCAAATATGCGGTTACGGTTCGGAAGAGAGAGGACTTGGCAAGAATCATCAAAAATGCCTTTTATATAGCGAGAACAGGTAAGCCGGGACCCGTTGTAGTAGATATTCCAAAGGATATTCAGCTTGCTATGGGTTCGGACGAATATCCAACTGAGGTAAATATAAGGGGATATAAGCCGTCGGAGGGTGCTCATTCCGGACAGATAAAGAAAGCATTGGCAGAGCTTAAGATTGCAAGAAAACCTGTATTTCTCATAGGCGGCGGTGTAAATATCGCTGATGCCAGAAGTGAAATGCAGCAGTTATGCGAACTTACAGGTGTGCCTGTTATTACAACCATAATGGGTAAGGGTGCAATTCCTACCAACCATCCGCTATATGTAGGAAATATCGGTATGCATGGCAATCTTGCATCCAATAGGGCTATTATGGAATGTGATTTATTATTTTCAATAGGTACGCGTTTTAATGACAGAATAACAGGTACGATAGACACATTTGCAAAAAATGCAAAAATTATTCATGTAGATATAGATGCGGCATCCATATCAAGAAACATAAAGGTTGACATACCGATTGTTGCAGATGCCAAGGTTGCTATTTCTAAGATGCTTAAGTATGCGGAGAAGCTTGATATAGATGAATGGGTAAGTAATATTATGGAGATAAAGGAAGAATATCCAATCAATATGAATTCCTATAAGGAGAAAGGAACTTTGACACCGGAGTCTATCATAAAAGCAATCAACAGCATGTATGATAATCTGATTATTACAACAGATGTAGGGCAGAATCAGTTATGGACTACTCAGTACATCGATATAGATGCAAATAAGAAGCTGCTTACATCAGGCGGACTTGGGACTATGGGATACGGCTTCCCTGCTGCTATAGGAGCAAAGCTGGGAAATATGGATAAGGATGTTATCTGTATATCAGGCGATGGCGGTGTACAGATGAATATTCAGGAGATGGCTACGGCTGTAGCGCTTGAGCTTCCTGTAACTTTATGTATTCTAAATAATGGTTATCTGGGAAATGTAAGACAGTGGCAGGAATTATTCTTTAACAAGCGTTATAGCAGTACGTGTTTGAGATATAGAAGACGTTGTAACAGAGATTGTCAAAATCCTGATAAATGTTGTCCAAAGTATACGCCTGACTTTATAAAGCTGGCAGAAAGCTATGAGGCACTTGGCATAAGAGTTACCAGAGAAGAAGATATTGCAGCGGCATTTGAAGCTGCAAAGGCAAATCAATCGGGACCGACTGTAATTGAATTTTATATTGACCCTGAGGAAAATGTATTTCCTATGGTTCCGGGTGGCAAGTCCTTAAATGATATGATAATGGACTGTTAACAGATTATGATAGGAGGAAGATGGTATGAGCTTAAAAAAGAGATGGATTTGTTTATATGTAGAAAATGAAATAGGTGTACTTGCCAGAATATCAGGACTTTTTTCCAGTAAATCCTATAATTTGGACAGCATTACGGTTGGAGAGACTGAAGACAATACAATATCACGTATGACAATTAGTTTTACAAGTGATGACAGAACCTTTGAACAGGTAAAAAAACAGCTTAACAGAAGTGTTGAGGTTATCAAGGTTGTGGATTATACCGATATCCCTATACAAAAGAAAGAGATTTTGTTTATAAAGGTGATGAGCTGTTCCAATGAGGATAAGGACGAGGTCTTTAGAATAGCAAATGCATTTGACTATAAAATAACTGATTATGACAGGCATAATGTTTTGGTAGAATGTGTTCAGACGGAAGCAAAGAATAATAATGCAATCAAGCTGTTTAAGGAGAACTTTCCAAACCGGATAGAAGTAGTTCGTGGTGGTAGCGTTGCTGTAGAAGCAATAAGCATGTCTGAAAGATAACGGGAGGCGCATAATGAGATTTTTGATTCAAAGAGTTAATCATGCCTCCGTTACTGTAGATAACAAGGTAGTAGGAAGGATCGATAAAGGACTTCTGGTATTTGTAGGAGTATATGGCGAGGATACAATAGCCGAGGCTGATAAGCTGATAAAAAAGCTTATAGGCTTAAGAATATTTGCGGATAGTGAAGGCAAGACAAATCTTGCCCTTGCGGATGTGGGAGGTCAGCTGCTGATTGTATCACAGTTTACGCTTTGTGCTGATTGTAAGAAAGGAAACAGACCGTCATTTACAAAGGCCGCAGGAGCAGACATAGCAAACGGGCTATATGAATATATTATTAGTGAATGTAAAAAGCATGTAGCTGTCGTTGAGCATGGAGAATTTGGAGCAGATATGAGCGTAGATATATCAAATGACGGCCCCTTTATAATTATTTTTGATACAAAAGATATGTAATTAAATAGAATGGGGAATAGGATGAAGCCTGTAATGTAAAAAAATATATAATTTTTTTATAAATCCTATGATTATTCCTTGAAAAAATTATAATTTATTAATATAATGTTAGGTAGGTTTATTATATCTATCATAATATAATTATACGAAAAGGAGAATTACATAATGCTTACAAAGGAACAGATTGAATCAAAAACCTTTAAAAAAGGACTTTTTGGCTATAATAAAGATGAAGTCAACAGCTTTATGAGAGAGATTACCACAGAATATACAGAGCTTCTGACAAAGTACAATGCACTTGAGTCTGAAAATGAGATTTCCAAGAAGAGTCTTATGGAGAACAGTGTAAAAATTTACGAATTAGAGAAGCAGCTTGAGCAGGCAGCACCGGGTGCCAAGAAAGAAGCTAATGCTACAAATGCCGAAGCTAATAAGATTATAAACGATGCAAAGAAGAAGGCTAATGAGGTTCTGGCAAATGCAAAGGCTGAGCTTGCAAAGCTTAAGGCGGAGATGGAAGAACTTAAGAGTGGTTCAAGTGCAACTGTTGCAGGCGGAACAGCTTCAGCTAATACATCAACAGGCACAATAGAAGCGGATCCTATTACAAAGCTTAAGATGAAATCCCAGACAACGGAAGAGCCTGCAAAGCTTAAGATGACACCTAAGACTGAGCCTAAGGAAGAGGTTAAGCCACAGGCATTCGCAGGAAAGAGTGCTATCAAGGATGACGAGGAGGAAGTTGAAGAAATCTTTGTTGGTGAGATTGAAGAAGGTGTTAAGCGTAATCAGGTTCTCATTGGTGACGGCGATGAGGAAGCGGATTTCGAGTTCTTATAGAACAGGTATCTGTTATGACATTTGATGAATGCTTAACAAGATTTATTGATATATCAGAAAAGATTAATCTTGAGGATATCAATAAGGCATATATACAGATAAATATCATAGGAAAAGACAGTGGCTGTTTTTATCTGCATATTGAGAACAATAAGATGGAAGTATGCAGGGGAGAATATAGGGATAGGGATGTACAATGGATAGCTACACTTCCCGCATTTGTCAAAATCCTTGATGGAGTTATGGATCCCATATATGCCTATACAACAGGTAAGTTTAAAATGATGGGTGATATAAATCTTGGCAGAATGTTGCTTACAAGAATAAGTAAGAGAAGATAATATCAAACAAAAAAATACAATTACCCTCTTTGGAGTAATTGTATTTTTTTGCTTGAAAAACGCAGTTGATTGCAGAATACAAATGATGAAATTACAGAAGCTCGGCAACCTCTTTAAGGAGCCTTTCTGTTTTATCCCAGCCAAGACATGGATCCGTAATGGATTTTCCGTAACAACCACCATCTATAGGCTGATTTCCGTCTTCAATATAGCTTTCAACCATAACACCCTTAACAAGGTTCTTTATTTCAGGATCGTAGTTGCAGCTGTGTATTACTTCTTTCACGATTCTTGGCTGCTCACCGAATTTCTTTCCTGAGTTATTGTGATTTGCATCAACGATAACAGCGTGGTTTACAAGGTCAAATTTCTTATATGTATCTGCCAGAAGCTTTAAATCTTCATAATGATAATTTGAAATAGACTGACCATGCTTATTTAATGCACCTCTTAAGATACAGTGTGTAAGCGGATTGCCTGTTGTGTGTGCTTCCCATCCTGAATAAAGGAAGGTATGTGGATGCTGACCTGCAATACAGGAATTCATCATAACATTGTAGTCACCGCTTGTAGGATTCTTCATTCCGACAGGAACATCCATACCACTTGATGTAAGTCTGTGCTGCTGGTCTTCGACTGAACGGGCACCAATGGCAACATATGAAAGAATATCATCAACATACTGCCAGTTTTCCGAATAAAGCATCTCGTCAGCAGCAGTGAGACCGGTTTCCCGTATTGCTCGTATGTGCATTTTTCTAATGGCATATAAGCCTTCAAGCATATCGGATGCCTTCGTTGGATCAGGCTGATGCAGCATGCCCTTATATCCGTCTCCTGTAGTTCTTGGTTTGTTTGTATAGATACGTGGAATAACAAGAATCTTATCCTTTACATCATCTGCAACCTTTGCCAATCTGTTTAGATAGTCACATACAGCTTCTTCATTATCAGCTGAACAAGGACCAATAATAAAGATAAATCTATCATCTTCACCGGTAAAAACTTTACGGATTTCTTCATCCCTCTTTGTTTTAATAGCCTTAAGGCCGTTTGAAAGAGGATAGAGCTTTTTTATTTCTTCGCCTGTTGGTACTCGCTTAATTAATTTCATACTCATAAATTTTTCCTCCTTGAATTTACATACATTTCGATTATAGCAGAAGCCGAAAAATAATGAAAGAGTAAAGTATATTTGATTAATTGGAAAAATATACTTATATAAACAAATCTTTTGGAGAGAAAATGGGAACAAGGAGTAAAAAAGTAATTGGATGCAGGAAAGGGAGCAAAATAATAAGTATATTGGTAGTGTTTGTCTTATTTGTTGTTTCTATTCCTATATCGGCAGCGGTAACAGAAATGAAAGTATATGCTGAGGCAAATACCGAAACAAATACTGAGGCAGATACTGAGGCAGATACCGAGGCAGATACTGAGGCAGATACCGAGACGGATACAGGTACAAATACAAATACTGATGCATTGCCTGATCTTAAATCACCTTCCTGTATTGTAATTGAAGCAACAACAGGTACAGTGTTGTATGAAAAAAATGCTGATGAAAGAATGAAGCCGGCATCGGTTACAAAGGTCATGACACTTCTGCTTGTGTTTGAAGCGATTGCAAATGGACAATATGGACTTTCCGATATAGTGACAGTGAGTGAACATGCGGCATCTATGGGTGGTTCACAGTGCTTTTTTGAAGCGGGAGAGACGCAAACTGTAGAGGATATGATAAAGTGTATTATTATTGCATCAGGTAATGATGCGGCTGTAGCTATGGGAGAATATACAGCCGGTAGTGAAGGGGCATTTGTAAACAAAATGAATGAGCGTGCCAAGGAGCTTGGGATGACCAATACTCACTTTGAAAATGCCTGTGGGCTGGATGCTGACGGACATGAAACCTCTGCCAGAGATATTGCGATTATGTCAAGAGAGCTTACGGTAAATCATCCGGAGATATTTGAATATTCCACGATATGGATGGATTCCATCATACATAAAACGGCCAGAGGAGAGTCTCAGTTTGACCTTGCCAATACAAATAAATTTTTAAATCAGTATACGGGAGCTACAGGCCTTAAGACCGGATTTACGGATTCTGCAAGATATTGTATGTCGGCTACTGCTTCAAGAAATGGAATTGATTTGATTGCGGTTATTATGGGAGCTGATACGAAGGAAATAAGAAACAGCGAAGCGTGCAAGCTTCTTGATTATGGATTCTCGGTGTGCTCATTATATACGGATTCTGAAATTCTTTCTGAAGATTCCGTAAAAATAGAGAAAGGCGAGAAAAAATATGTTAAAATAAAATCCAGTGACAGCTTCACAGGTGTTTTATTAGAAGGGGAAAGCACTGAAAACATAAAAAAAGAGCTGGTATTTTTTGAGGAGCTTAAGGCACCCGTTAAAAAAGGAGATATCATAGGATGCATGAAATATTCTATCAATGGAAGAAGTATGGGTGCTGTTGAGATATATGTAGATGAGGATGTAAGAAAGATGACCTTCGGACTAAGTATAAAAAAGGTATTAAGTATGCATTTTAAATGTTATAGGAGGTCTGAAGCATCATAATATTTTTATTGTGGAGAGAATAAATTGAAGTACGTTGTGATTTTTCTGGTGGCATTTATTTGCATATTTGTAATATTTGTATTTGTAGAAAGCTATAGAGAGAATAGAATGATATCAGTATCCAGGTATGTAGTAGAGTCGGAAAAGCTGACTCGTGATATTACAGCTGTGATGATAGCTGATTTGCATAATTCTGAATTTGGCAAAGATAATAAAGAGCTCATTGAAAAGATTGATGAGTTGAATCCTGATATTATTCTTGTAGCAGGAGATATCATTATCGGCAAAGCAGGATATACATGCGATATCGCCATAAAGCTACTCAATAATCTGGGTGAAAAATACAGAGTATATGTGGGAAAGGGGAATCATGAACTCAGATGTTCCATGGATACAGAGCAGTATGAAGATATGTGGGAACGTCTCTATACTAGTACAAAAGATAAAGTAACCTGGCTTATCAATGATGCAGTTCATATAAAAGAAAATAATATAACCGTATATGGATTTGATATGGAAAGAAAGTATTACAGAAGATTAAAAAAGCTGCCAATGGAGGAGCACTATATGAGAGATATTTTACCGGAATTAAATAGGAATTCATATAGTATATTACTTGCACATAATCCGGATTATTTTGAGGAATATAGTACATGGGGGGCAGACTTATCCCTTTCAGGTCATATACATGGTGGTATGATTATTATTCCCGGACTGGGGGGATTGGTTTCGCCTATGGTAAGGTTCTTTCCTAAATACTATAAAGGTCTTTACGAAATTGGCAATTTCAGGATGATAGTAAGTGCGGGACTTGGAATCCACACCTTTAGATTCAGGATAAATAATAAACCGGACCTTGTATTTATAACTTTAAAACATATTTAAAGGTATAAGTTATTGTTGCAATTATTTAGAAATAATCTTATAGTTATTATGGCTAAGCATATAGCTTGAAATCATTTGTGACAGATAAGGCATTACTGAAGATGGAATGAAAAATTAATGGGTGGAGTAGTGAGCGACAATATAGAAAATCTTACAAATGACGAACAAGAGAATAAATGTGAGGAAGCTTCGGAAACGGAAGAAGAGAACCGGTCGGAGGAAGCTTCGGAAACGGAAGATACGGACAAAAAGGTAGATGTTTCTAAAACAGAAGAGGCAGAGTCTAAAGAAACAGAGCATTCCGAGACGACTGAGATAACGGAGGCTGCTGTTACCATTGCCCTTGAAGGAGATTTGGGTGTATATGTTGATAACAGCTTGTTTGAAAGTCAGGAAAATAAGCAGCATAAAAAACGGATACTTAAGAAGATACTTGCAATAACAGGCATCAGTATAATTGGTCTTGCTGTAGTCGGTTATTTTGGTATTGCCGTATGGTTTATGTTTCATTTTAACTATAATACCAAAATAAATGACATTGATGTATCGTTTCAGTCAACGGATTCTGTAAGGCAGATTATGCAGGACTATCTTGATAATTATAAGCTTACGATTTACATGCGTAATAATGATGAGCATATAATTGACCCTGCTGATATAAAGCTGTCGATTACTTCAAATTTGACAGAGATGGATATCAAGCATGAGCAGAATGGACTTTTGTGGCCGCTTTATATTAATAAAGCCAAGAATTATGAGCTTACATATACCGTTACATATGACAAGGAATTACTCGAGAATATTATTATGGAATATGAGTGCCTAAGCAAATGGAAAATGACACAGGCGATGAATTCATATGTTACTGTTAAAGATGGTGAGGCTGTGATTATAAACGATACACCCGGTACTGAGATTGATTTTGATTTAATGCTGAGGGATGTTATGACAGCACTTGATGAAGGTATTACGTCTGTAGATTTGACCGAGAGCGATTGTTATAAAAAGGCTGAAATAACAGCGGATAGTGAAGAAATAGCAAGCAGGGTAGAAAGCCTGAACCGTTATCTGGATATGGTGATTCATTTTAAGATAGATGAGGTAAGCTTTGACCTTGAAGCAGATACATTTGGTGATTGGATGTACTATAAAGATGGGGACTGGCATTTTGCATCCTATTCTATCAAAAAATATGTTAGCAGCTTGGCAGAAAAATATGATACAATAGGTCTTGTCAGAAAATTCAAAACATATAGTGGAAGGTATGTTGAGGAATTGGGAGAAGACTATGGCTGGGTTATGGATGTTGAAGGTGAAACAATTGCTTTGAAGGAAATTCTGGAAAAGGGAAACACCTGTGAGCATACGCCTGTATTTCTTCAAACGGGTGCTGCCTATAACGACAACAATGATATTGGTGACAGCTATGTCGAAGTAGACTTGACAAATCAGCATGTATATATGATTATAGATGGTGAGCTTTACATTGAAACTGATTGTGTAACAGGCTGCGTCAGGGACGGTCATGCCACACCCGACGGATTATATGGGTTGTCATACAAGAAATCTCCTGCTATACTAAAGGGAGAAGATTATGAGTCGAAGGTTACATTTTGGATGCCGTTTAATGGAGGAATAGGTCTTCATGATGCTACATGGAGAGGCAGATTTGGCGGCGAAATCTATATGAATGGTGGCTCGCATGGTTGTGTAAATCTTCCTTACAGTTCCGCTGCAGCCATATATGAAATGATATATCCCGGTATGCCGATAATTTGTTATTATTAAATACCGGTTTATATATCAGATGGGAGATGACTCCCGCCTCTATAGGCGGCGAGTAACAAATT
>CAZATW010000066.1:0-10671 GCA_964488185.1 uncultured Coprococcus sp.
TTACGACAGCTTTTACAATTTATCACAACTTCAATGTCCTGTCAACAACTTTTTTTATTTATTTTTCAGTTATTTTCTTGCCCAATGAAATCGGCAAGTGATACTATACTAAATTATTCCAAGGATGTCAACCACTAATTTCAAAAAAATATTTTTTTCATAAATAGAGCTCAAAATACTGCTTTCATCTATCATTTTCATAATGTCTGCTCCCCATTCAAAAACAGACAAAAAGGTAATAATAACAAAAGATATCCATACAATTAGCAGCGTTTGACACAATCCAAACAATATTCCGCCAATTTTATTGATTCCGTTCAAAATAGGTATGCTTGTTACTATATCCGCTAAATTTATAAAAATATATATTATTAGCATGATTACAAAAAAGGTTATTAAATATGATATTCCCTTCATAACCATCTCTGTAAGATATATGGCTACATAATCTGCAAATCCTTTTGCATCCAGTTTGTTATATATTTCCTGATTACCATTTTCTATAATCCACTCCTTTACATTCTCAGGCAGGGATATTTCCTCCAAAATGCCCATTTCCTCATTTCTTGTCAGTTCTGTATCCTTTGTATCGAGCTGAAAACGGTTTTCTATCAAGGATTTTATATACTCATCCAGCTTTGTGTTATCACATATAAGTCTATTTACGGAAGAATATAGCAGGGTGGTAAGAAATACTGCCAGCACAATTCCAATCGCACTGACAGCACTCTTAAATAAACCTCTTTTATAACCAACCAACGCAAGCAGCAAGGCAATCGCCACTACTATCATCAAGAGTAAATTCATAATTATTCTTCATCCTTATCTCTCTTAAGCTTTATTATCTGCGTTTCATTTTCAAATATTACAATATATTCCAGCTTATTTGAATCAGGAACTATATTTATAAGGTTTTTATTGAAACTTGCCGAAAATTTCTTCGAGCCGTTAAAATGATATATACTGCAATCGAAATCTCCAACTATAATAAGTTCTTCTTCCGTAGCATAAATTTTCTCAAAGGAATTATTGTATTCAGCAGCAGCCTCCTGTTCACCATCAAGATTATATATACTTATTGTATATTTTGAATCTGAATTCTCCGATAGTGCAATATAACCTACATATTTGGAATTTGCAAATACTCCCAGCATCTCGGTATTGCCAATATCTATAACCGCCTTTTCGCTGGGTTTTTCCGACATGGCATATATGACTATCTGGTTGTCTCCATAACAAACTACCGTATCATTATCCACAAAGTCTACAAGAGGGAAAATGGTATCTTCAAAGGTAAATCCGCCCATAAGCCTGTCCGCATTTTCGTTTTGACCAACCGAGCCAAAATTATATGCAGCAATATAATTAGGAACTGTGGTACCGTCAACCTTCATATAACTTGTAAAAAGCTTCTCACCATCACTTGATATCGCGATATCAAGTGGGTATCCGCTATTTTCGATAGAGGTCTTTAACTCATACACTTCCTTACTGTCTTTATCATATCCATTTATATAATTACAATCTTCCCCCACAAGTACAAGTGCATAAAGTCCCTGAGAGGCAACATCTATATTGGCTATATCATAATTCATGGTCTGATTACTTACCTTGCCGGATTTGTCAAATACATAAACATCTCTTCCGTTCAGGTCAGCCACAACGGCATAATCACCTGACACGGCTGCCTGCGGCATCTTCATGGCATAACTGCAATCCCATAATACATTTCCTGTTTCATCAATATAAGATGTACCGTCTCGTGTTACTTTAAGTACATTTCCTGCAAACATTACATAATCAGCTATATTATCTCCCGATGTCTCTACGGAAGATATCACCGTATATCCTTCATATTCCCTGTTTTTCATTGCTTTTACTACGATAATAACGGCTATTGCAACCAAAAGTATTACAGCAGCTAAAAGTATTATTTTGCCCCTCTTTGAAAACGTCCTTGTAATCTCTATCACTTTTTCTTCTTCTGATGAATCAGACTGCTTGGCAACCCCTTCTTTTATTTTTTCATTCGTTTCCATCTTCGTTTTATTCTTTATCATCATAAGTCCTCTGTCTTTGTAAAATTCTTTAGTTAAGTGTTTACAGTATACCATTTTTATTCTATATATGGAATAATTATTTTCTGGCCTACATATATTGTATCTTCTGCATTCATATCATTAGCCTTAAGAATTTGCTCCACATAGGCAGGTGAATCATACATCTGTATGGATATGCTCATAAGTGTATCGCCTTCTTCTACAACATACGAACGCCCCTTTGTATTATTTGCACTTATCTGATTCCACACCTCTTCATCTTCTTCGGAATTCTCACTATTATCTTCCGACTTTTCTGTTTCCACATCTACGGTAGTTATTTCACTTCCTGATGCTGTTGTAATTTCATTTTTTTGTTCTGTGGTAGTATCGGTTATGGTATCAGTAGCATTGACATCGCCGTCTTTTTTTACATCCGCACTATTATAAAATACTTCTACATCCGAGTCCTCGTTTTCAATCTCCATTCTTCTGATTTGGCTCTCTATACTCTTCATTTTGTCATAGCTTCCTGTAGCAACAATACCCACAGAGAGTGCAAATACCATAACAAATGAACTGACTGCATATACAAAATAATTTTTTCCTTTACTTTTCAATTCCTTTCTGGCACTGCTCATATCCCTGAAATTTTCTACCAGTGCCTGGTCTTTTCTTAATACCTCAAGATTTCTATCCTCTGTGACTGTATTTTTTCTGCTTATAATATAATTCTGCATCTGCTCATTTCTTACATAGTATATATAATATCCTTTTTGGCGAACCACCTGTCCTTTTTCATATGCATAAAAAGCATCTTCACATTCAAGGGAATCCATCATGAATAAAACTTTGTCATTCCCTTTAAAATGTTCCATATGCAGTCTGCTTATTCTGTCATTGATTTCAACAGAAAAGCCCATCCGTGACAAAAACCATCCCACTACAGTCAGGTTATCAAAATATTTATTTATTTCTCCATACAGTCCGCTCCAGATATGATCATCAAATCGTATCTGCTCTACATCAAATTCAAGGTTTTGTGCTTCCACAGCACCGCTGATAAATATGGCTTCACCTTCATCATCTTTAAAATACTCCCCTAATAGTATAGCTCCTCTGGATACTGTATTTCCCGGTTCTGCAATTTTTCTCAAAAAGGTCATAACATAATCCTCTATGTATATCTTCTTTTTTGAAGGCACATTTCCAATCTGCCTTATGTTCTTTGGTATACTGTAAGGTTTTATACTTTTGGTATGATTTTCCGCTGTCTTTTTATCGTATACTATCTCTATCATGATTCCACTCCCTTTTTTGTAAAATCATACCATTTGGGTTTTTTTCAAAATATCAAATTTTGTCATATGGCAACTTTTATTTGAGTATTTATTATTGGTATTTACGACAGAATTTTTATTTCGTGTGTAAACATTAGAATATTTGGTAATACTGTATATAGAAGAGCAAATTAAGCAGGGTGTTATGAATATAATTAGAAATGTTTTCAAGAAAAGAACTGAATATTTTAATCCGGCAAATGAAAATTCATGCATCGAATTGGGCAACGCACTTTTGAACATGATATGTGAAATGGACACCGAAGGCAGGGAAATCATAGTTATCTGCATTGGCACGGATAGAGCCACCGGTGATGCATTAGGTCCTTTGGTCGGTGATTATCTATTTGATGGCGGATTCGATTATGGTGTAGCCGGAACCCTTCAATATCCGGTACATGCACTTAATATAAAAGAAACTATAAACAATATATATACTGAATACAACAACCCTTTCGTCATTGCCATAGACGCGTCCCTTGGCATGGCAAAAGACGTGGGACTTATCACATTAAGCAACACGCATCTCTATCCCGGAAAAGGCGTAAATAAAAAACTTCCGGCAATAGGAGATATCTCTATTACCGGAATCGTTAATCAGTCAGGCAAACCAAGTTCTGCATTACTACAAAACACCAGACTATATATGGTAAAAAACATGGCAGAATGTATTGGGAGTGCCCTTTTATATGCAAATGATTATTTGTCATCACCTTTATAAATCTTGATGGCTTCTGATACTGTACTTGCCGAACCATCCTCCATAATGGATATAAGGTCAGATAATTTTTCTTCTGTACACAAATCCTTTCCAAGATATGTCTCATATTGATTGGTAAGAGTAAGTTCCATTCCGGACAAATTCTCCTCCATTGAGGTTATCTTGGAATTAAGCTGTTTTAAGTCTTCCTTCATGGCATCTACTTTAGGCTGTCTTCTTCCTATTATCTCATCTGTAATAACTTGCTTTGTTTCTGCCTCAAAAACCTTAAGCGCTTCTATCTTCTGCCCACTTATATCATTGCCTTCGGCCTCAAGTTTTTTTATCTTATCATCATATTTGCCCAGATTGTAAACACTCTCATCCTTATCCTTAGCTATCGAATTCTTAATGGCCTTAATTGCCTTATCATTAGCACGAATGGTATTGCGTGTCTTTCTTCCCTCCATAATAGAGTCTCTGTGCTTTACCTTTGTCAAATTAAATATAATGAAGTAAATTATAAATTCTACTATTATAATGAGTGCCGCTATCAGGACACATGCCGCCAAATGTGAGCCCTCACTAAACTTTGTATTGAACAACACGGATATCACAACTGCCGGAATACATACACAAAATGCAATTATAATAAGAAACAGTCTGAATATTTCATCTGCGCCTTTTGGCGAAAACAGACAATAATAAAAATTTGAATTACAAAAAGCCGGAACATGATTTTGCTTAAATAAGGTCTTGGTCTCTATCTTAAGCCGCCTGTTCTGTTCACGCAGCTCGGCAGTCTCATTTTTAATACGCGCCTCCATACGTTCACTTTTCTTTTTATCCTTTTTAGACTGCATCCTCTTTATCTTGGAATTATTCGCATCTATCTGTTTATCATAGCTCTCCGCAATTTCATCTTTTCTGCGTTTAAGTGTAGAAGTAATCTCATCATTAATGGATTTCTCTTCCTGCGCAATATTTTTTGTGCTTTTCTTCTGCAAAAGTCTTGTTGCATCCAAATCATCACGTAAATCTTCTACCGCAGATACCATTTTTCTGGCACTTATAAGATATTCCTGATTTTCTTCAAAAACATTATCCACAGCCATAGCAGCCTCCTCATTCCTATAACTATGTATATAATATCAAATAATACGACAATAAACAACAAATATTTAAAAATGAAAAATAATTCATAAAGATTTAACACAATATAAATTGCACTTATTTCCTCTGTATTTTATAATTATAGTATATCCCGAATAACATAAATCACTTATACATTATGGAGAGCTAAAATTATGAACATATTATTTTTTTTAACCCCTAAAAGTGAGGTTGCATTTATTGAAGATACATATTCCTTGCGACAGATTCTTGAAAAAATGGAAATACACAAATATTCAGCCATCCCTATTCTCACAAAACAGGGTGAATATGTCGGTGCGATTACCGAAGGTGATATTCTATGGCACTGTAAGTCAACAGGAATAGCAAGTTTAACAAATGCGGAATCTATCCATCTCGACGAAATACCGAAAAAGCTTGAATATGCTTCGGTATCCATCAACTCAAACATGGAAGATCTCATCGCAAGAGCCATGGCTCAGAATTTTGTTCCGGTTGTTGATGACCAGAATAAATTTATAGGCATCGTAACACGTAAGGATATAATCAGTTATTGCTATAATAAGCTTGTCAACGTAGATTAAAAAAGGAATATCACTCTATAGCATCTTTCAGACAGCTATAGAGTGATACCTTTTACTATATATAAGAAACACCGTTTTCAATTATTCTCTTATAACATTCCTGTTCTGTTTACCGCACTTACAAGGGCATGTACGGAAGCATCTATAATATCATTCTTAATTCCTGCTCCCCAAGTAACATTACCGTCAGAAGTCTCTACACCTACATATGCAACTGCCTGTGAATTAGAGCCTACCTGAAGTGAGTGCTCCTCGTAGCATATTATCTTGAACTTTATATCAAAGTGCTTCTTGATTGCATTGCTTACCGCATCCAGTCTGCCATTTCCTTTGCCATGATATACTTTTTTCTCCCCATGCTTTAAGATGGTAATTTCTGTTGATATACCGTCACCTTGAACAAAATGATTCTCCAGCATCTCTACAGGTGCAGAGATATTGACATATGTATCCTGAAAAATATCAAGAACTTCTCTTGCGCTAAGCTCCTTGTGGGCCTTATCGGATACATCTTTTACTGTATATCCCAAATCCTCTCTGAATTTTGCCGGAAGGTCAAAACCATATTTCGACTGAAGCAGATATCCTATACCGCCCTTTCCCGACTGGCTGTTTATTCTGATTACATCACCGTCATACTTTCTTCCAATATCTGCAGGATTGAGTGGCAGATATGGAACAGTCCACATACCGTCTCCCTGTTCCTCTCTATACTTCATTCCCTTTGCTATGGCATCCTGATGTGAACCTGAGAAAGCAGCAAATACCAGTTTACCTGTATATGGAGAACGCTCATAAACATGCATATTTGTAACACGTTCATAAAGCTCTGTGAGCTTCGGAATATCTGAAAGGTCAATTTCAGGGTCTACCCCATGCGTATACATATTCATGGCAAGTGTAATAATATCTACATTTCCCGTCCTCTCACCGTTTCCAAATAATGTACCTTCTATTCTGTCAGCTCCTGCGAGAAGTCCAAGCTCTGCATCAGCAACACCGCATCCACGGTCATTGTGTGGATGAAGTGATAAGATAACATTTTCTCTCTGCGCAAGATTCTTGCTCATATATTCTATCTGACTTGCATATACATGCGGAAGTGACATTTCAACAGTTGCCGGCAGATTGATAATAACCTTTCTTTCAGGAGTCGGATTCCACTCATTTATAACCGCATTACATACCTCTAACGCATAATCGATCTCCGTTCCCGTAAAGCTTTCCGGTGAATACTCAAATGGGTATTCAACACCATATTCATCCGCCATCTTATTTAAAAGCTTTGCTCCATCTACGGCAATCTGTAATATTTCTTCCTTTGACTTCCTGAATACCTGTGTTCTTTGGGCATAAGATGTAGAATTATACAGATGTACAATAGCATTCTTTGCTCCATCTATAGCCTTAAAGGTCTTTTCTATAATATGTGGTCTTGCCTGTGTCAATACCTGAATCGTTACATCATCAGGAATCATATCATTTTCTATTAATGTCCTGCAAAATTCATACTCTGTCTCTGATGCGGCAGGAAAACCGATTTCTATTTCTTTAAAACCGATTCTTACAAGCTCCTTGAAAAACTCAAGCTTTTCATCAAGGCTCATAGGAACTATAAGTGCCTGATTTCCATCTCTTAAGTCTACACTACACCATATAGGCGCTTTTTCAATATACTCCTTATGTACCCATTCCGTCGACTGTACCGGTGGCATATAATAGCCACGCTTATAATTCTGATAATTCTTCATAACTTCTACTACCTCCTATTCGTAATCAATTTTCCCATCAAACTGATTGCCTATACGTAACTTTAGGATTCTGTAACGTCTATAAAAATATGGTAAAAAAAAGAAACCTCAATCCCTTTTTATAGAGACGTTAGTTTCACGCGGTACCACTCTATTTCATACTCTCCGGTATGCACTCGTTACAGATACAGACTATATCGTCTTATATCCTTCTGCTATAACGGTCAGACTCCGTCCCATCCTACTTGCCTTTTCAGTGGGCTACTCCAAGGCGAGTTCAAATACCATCCACTACTGCCTCACACCAACCGGCAGCTCTCTGAATGTCTCAGGAATTCTACTACTCCTCTTCAACGTATTATCTTTGTCAACTTTAACATATTATTGTCTGTTATGTCAACCCCTTAAAAACCTTAAGTTATATTATTTTTATGTTTATATTTATAAAATAAGACCTGCCACAGTATCTGCCGGCAACAACTCCTCCGGCTTCTTCGCAGCTACTGGTCTGTTGCAGGCAGTACTTTCGGATATTCATTTACAGAAAAACAGAAAAAGGAAGCAGTTTCTGCTTCCTTCATTCTTAATTATAATTGCTGTTTACCAGACAATATGTCTTTTGTTTCTTAACAGCACTCCCCCTGATGCCAACATCAGTATTCCTGTAACAAGTCCAACCACAATCGTAATAACACCAAGTGAGATACTTAATGTGCCTGAATTCTTCATTGTCTTATACGCTTTTTCCATGTATAAGTACTCCTTTCAACTATCTATATACTATCCTGAGATTTATTTCTTTTCTACTCGAATAGTATAACATGCACTTTCAATTCTTACAACTGAAAATAAATACATTTTAAAAAATAATAACGTCTATTGCTTTTATTTTTACCATTTCAGCACAAATTTACTTTCCATAAAATATATGATAAACTATATAAATAAAACAAAAGGAGTATTACTATGCCACCTATTACAAATGACTGGGCTGCCGAATTAAAGCCCGAATATAAAAAAGATTACTATAGAAAATTATTTGACTTTGTAGGCAAAGAATATGCAACACATACTATATACCCTCCCGCAGACGATATCTTTAATGCCTTCCATCTGACTCCGCTTGCCAATGTCAAATGTGTGATTATCGGTCAGGACCCCTATCACGGTGACGGACAGGCTCACGGACTGAGCTTTAGTGTTAAACCGGGTATTGAAATTCCGCCATCACTTGTAAATATATATAAAGAGCTCCACGATGACCTCGGCTGTTATATCCCTAACAACGGTTATCTCGTAAAATGGGCAGAGCAGGGTGTACTTATGTTAAATGCAGTCCTCACCGTAAGAGCCCATAATGCCAATTCCCATCAGGGTATGGGCTGGGAGAACTTTACCGATGCATGTATTAAAATTCTTAATAAACAGGACAGACCTATTGTATTTATTCTATGGGGCTCATATGCACAAAAAAAGGCATCATTTTTAGATAATCCAAATCACCTTATCATTAAATCATCTCACCCAAGTCCACTTTCCGTTTACAGAGGTTTCTGGGGCAGCAAACCATTCAGTAAGACAAACAACTTTCTTACAGAACATGGTGAGGCACCGATAGACTGGCAGATAGAAAATATATAGACGGATTATATGTAGCAAAAAGTCAGAATAATATTATACATTTTACAAGGAGATTTATCATGGAAATATACATAGTAAGACATGGTGAAACAATATGGAATGAAAAAAAACTCCTGCAGGGCAAAACCGATATAGAACTGAACGAAAACGGCAGAAAACTTGCACATATAACAGGCGAAAGTCTCATGGATACACATTTTGACAAAATATATTCAAGCCCGCTTAAACGTGCATATGAAACAGCAACGCTGATTGCGAACGGCAGAGACATTCCGATAATCAAAAATGACCTTATCAGAGAGCTTTCTTTTGGAGATTGGGAAGGACAGAATATGTCCGAGCTGCTCAAGGATGATACGCAAAAGTTCAAACATTTTTTTAAAGAACCGCACCTATACAGAACAACAACAAATGGTGAAACCTTAGAGGAACTATGTGATAGAGCTGCCATTTTTATGAAAACAGTTGTGGAACCCGAAGCAAGAGAATGCAGCAGAATAATGATAGTAGCACACGGAGCCATAAACAAAGCTATTATGATGCATATTAAAAAGCATGATTTGCAGTATTTCTGGAGTGGCGGTTTGCAGAAAAACTGTAATGTAATAATTGTCGACTACACGGGCAGCAATTATACTATTATAGATGAAACGAGAATTTTTTACGAAGAATAAGAAATGAATACTATCTAAATCCTGTCAAATGAATATCTTATGATACATGTATTATGACCATCCTAAGAATCCAGCTCATTATGAATCATAATGAGCTGTTCTTCTATTTTATCTGCCAGCTTTTCTATAACCTCATTATATCTTGGCTCGATACGCTTTAATGTATCAGGAAGCGGATTTAATATATCTGTATATGTCTGTCTGACCTTCTTCTCAATCCATCTTTTGTCCGGCATATAAAGAATCGTTCTCAGGTTATGAAGCCTGTCCGCCATTTTCACCAAAATAGCCTTATATGTTCCATTTGCAAATAGTCTTCTGGCATAGACGGAAAAAGTCTCTCCAGGTATTCTGGTAAGAAGCTTTACCTGCTCCATGACCTCCGTACCGAAGCACTCTTCTATCTCATCAAATGTACATTCCGTATCTTCGACAGTATCGTGGAGTAATGCCATTGTAAGAATATCTGCATCTGTTATATTACATTCCTCAAGTAATATTCTGTATACGCCAAGGATATGCTCATCATAATAAGGCAGTTCTCCTTCCGCACCTCTACGCATTTGCCCTTTATGATAGTGCTCTGCCATAGCCATGGCACGCTCTACATATTCTCCCTGTTTATATTTTCCGGTTACTGTGATTTTCTGTTCTGCGTTAAGCATCCCTGTCTCCTTGCCGAGTAATCATTATTTGCATATGCATAATTACCAGACATGAAATTAGTATAACATAGGAAACACAATCTTTCTACAGTTAGTGTATAATTTTAATTGGCAAAAAAAAGGGAAGAAGTAAAATACCTCTT
>CAZATW010000067.1:0-10203 GCA_964488185.1 uncultured Coprococcus sp.
CAGCTAACGCTGACACGAATCCCGCGCCAAGACTCGCGAGCGAGTCTTGAATTTTATAAATAATAAAGTAAAATTATTGTTGACTTAACCTTATATCTGTTATACAGTATAGTTGCAAACAAAATATGAAAATGCTCTTATTCAGAATGGTGGAGTCAGAAGGGACTATGAAGCCATGGCAACCCCGTCTATGCGGAAGGTGCCGACCTGAGCGGAACAGCATTTGCTGTATTCGAACAATGAGAGGCTTGGTAGAAAATTGTCAAACCGCTCATTAAGCGGTTTTTTTATGTTAATTCAGCCGATAAACTATATGTATATAAAGTCAAATTGGTGAAATACGATTAATACAGGAGGAAGAAACAGTGGAGAAATTATTATTTACTTCAGAATCAGTTACAGAAGGACATCCTGACAAAATCTGTGACCAGATATCAGATGCGGTGCTTGATGCACTTCTTGAGCAGGATCCGATGAGCAGGGTTGCATGTGAGACAGCTATTACTACCGGACTTGTGCTTGTTATGGGGGAAATTTCTACAAATTCTTATGTAGATATTCAAAAGGTTGTCCGTGAGACCGTAAGAGAAATAGGCTATGACAGAGCAAAATATGGTTTTGACTGTGATACATGTGGTGTTATAACGGCGATTGATGAACAGTCGGTTGATATTGCTTTGGGGGTTGATAGAGCACTCGAATCAAAAGAACATACAATGAACGATGAAGATATTGAGGCAATAGGAGCAGGCGACCAAGGTATGATGTTTGGATTTGCGACAAACGAAACACCTGAGTATATGCCATATCCTATAGCACTTGCCCACAAGCTGGCAAGAAGACTGACAGAGGTTAGAAAGAACGGCACGCTGCCATATTTAAGACCGGATGGAAAGACACAGGTTACGGTGGAATATGATGAGAACGGAAAGGCGGTAAGGCTTGATGCAGTAGTATTATCTACACAGCATGGCGAAGAGGTTTCTCAGGAGCAGATTCATGCAGATATAAGGAAATATGTATTTGATGAAATACTCCCTGCCGAAATGGTTGATGAAAATACCCAATTCTTTATCAATCCAACGGGAAGATTTGTGATAGGCGGACCAAATGGGGATAGTGGACTGACAGGTCGTAAGATAATCGTTGATACCTACGGTGGTTATGCCCGTCATGGCGGTGGTGCATTTTCGGGAAAGGACTGCACAAAGGTTGACCGTTCGGCTGCATATGCTGCAAGATATGTGGCAAAGAATATTGTTGCCGCAGGTCTTGCCGATAAGTGTGAAATCCAGTTATCGTATGCGATTGGTGTGGCAAAGCCTACCTCAATTATGGTAGATACATTTGGTACAGGAAAGGTATCAAATGAAAAACTGGTAGATATTATCAGAGAAAATTTTGATTTAAGACCGGCAGGAATTATTAAGATGCTTGACCTCAGAAGACCTATATATAAGCAGACGGCGGCATATGGACATTTTGGACGAACGGATATTGACCTCCCTTGGGAGAAGCTGGATAAGGTGGATGTAATAAAGGCATCTATATAATGTCAGGATAATTCATTAGGGCAGTATCTTTTTATAAGGTACTGCCCTTTATGTTACCATGCATATGAAAGTCATGCAGATTGTTTATTATTTCTTATCCTCTGAATGTACAATGGATTCAGCAATATTAATTATTTCTGTTAAATCAGACGTATTAAGGGTATTTGCAATACGAGGTTTCGTTTCTTTTTCTTTAGCGGACTCTTCTAAATGCTCCTGAAAGCCATCAGGGTATGACTTGGTGTTTTCCACATATTTAGCTTCCTTAGGTGCAGTAATCTCATTTAAATCCATTTTAGATGCCACAAGCGGATTGGAGAGCAGTGGTCCTTTGTGGTCCGGCTCCGTTGAGGTGATGGTGGGAACAATAAATGGTGCAGGATTGTCCACAACACTTTTTTTATTGCCCGCATTTGGAACCGCATTATTGTTAACACTTTCGGCGTCGGCAATATCATTTTCGGTATTTTCAATGTCGTCGGCGTCGGCAATATCATTTTCGGTATTTTCAATGTCATCGGTATCGCCGGAATCTTTTGCTGTATTTTCCGCAACGTCATTATTTATAAAATCCGCAGCACTGTTTTCTGCGCCGGAGACAGCATCAATGGCTTCATTTTCAAAAGGAATAGTATCATTCTTATTTTCTTTATTGCCTTGTTCCTGTTCATATTCCCTAAGCACTTTTTTCATGGTTATAGCAAGTATAATAACAATAAGGGTGATAAGGAAGAGGAGGATGATAGTAATAAGCATAATAGTAAATTTATACTTGTTGATAAATCCTTTTAATCCTGTTTCTGCTTCCTCCGTAGCGGATACAGTTTCTGTAAATCCGTCATAACGTATAAAGGTACCGTCTATTGTATCATAGAAATACCAACCTTCATTTCCTGCCGTATTCATGGCATAAAGGAGGATAACCGTATCTTTTTCGTTCTTTCTGTACGCGGTAATTTCTTTATTGTCCAGATTGTATGCTATTGCAGAAAAACCATTAGGAATTTCTGTTCCCTCCGGAAGTTCCAGTACAATATATGTACTATAGCTGGATTGTGCCTGTATCATGGGCTTTATATTTCCTGTAGCCAAATCTATGATGTACCAGCCACCGTCGTCGTTATCAGTTGTAAGATAGACACAGTTAATTAATCCGTTTGGTGATCTATAGGTTAAAATCTCAGTGCCGTTATAATTGGCTTTCTCCAAAGCAAAGCCTTCCGGAACATCTATTTTAGAATAGCTTGTTGCGAAATAGTATGTTATGCCATCAATCACAACCGATACTTTGTCTTCCTCGGCTTCTTCGCAGATTACCTTGATGATGTATGCCTGTTTGTCACCGTTTTCGGCAATAACGGTTATTTCTACATTATATGTTTTTCCTGCTTCAAAATTCTTATTTCCGTCTATTTTGACAGTTGATTTGGCATCTTCAGGCTCAGCTGTGATTTTAAGCTTTTTTGTATCGGAAGGGACGGTAATTTCATATTCATATTCTGTATTGGAAAATTTCGGCTCCAGCTTGCCCGGACTTACAGTAAGGGTATTTAGAGCACAATTTGCAGATTTTTCATCAGTCTCTTCCTCTGTGGTCTCTTCTTCGGTCGTATTTTCTGCGGTTTCTTCCTGTTTCGTTGTATTTTCGGTTGTTTGTGGGTCGGTGACAGGTTCTGGGGTGCTATCCAGAACGGAAATTGAAGCACTGGCATTAGAAACACCGCAAGGCTCCTCGTTCCATGTATATACATCACCACTACTGGTCTGGATATATGCAGAACCGCTGTCTATGGCCGTAAATGTAAATGTGGCATATGCGCTGGTTGAGCTTCCGTCACCGTATCCCGCATATGTAATTGTTCCGCCGCCGCCATATCCGCTTCCTGATGTGTATTCAAGGATAGAAGAGTCATATGCTACACAATAGCTGTATGCTCCAAGTGTTGTGTCACTGGACAGAGATACCGTAACTGTTACGGAGTCACCTTTATTGATACTTGTTGATGATACCGCTATAGAAAAGCTTGCGGAAGCAGCAAATACCTTTAATGCAGGAGGAATCAAAAGTCCACATGCTATAAAAAGGATTAGTGACAGACTGATTATTGTTTGATGTAATTTTCTCATTAGAATTTCTCCCGTTTACTACTATATATTTATTTCTGGCTGATTTTACCGTTGCCCATGATATACTTTTGCACTTTCAGTAAATCAAGGGCAGATACTGAGTCCTTGTGCTTTACATTTGCAGCGGTAAGGGCGGCTCCCTTTAGGCTGGAAGAGCCCATCAGATGCTTTTGTATTTTCAATAAATCAAGGGCAGATATCTTGCCGTCACCGTTTACATCTCCATATATGACGATTTGGTATGTGGCATCGCCTGCAATTACCTTATCGCCCGTTCCTACGTCACCGGAGTTCTTTGCTGTTCCGTTAGAATCGGTTATGCTTATGTTTCCGCTTGCACCGAGCTTTTTGATAAATGATGAAACACTGGTAGAAGGGGAGACATTTGTAATGTAGCCGTCGGCTATCGTGTAGCTGCCATCGAAAGATATTGTGCCACCTGAGTGATTGCTTATTTCATTTGACGTAGTAGTTGCAGCACCTCTGTTTATCGTCAGTTTATATGTACGTTTGTCTCCGTTTTGTGCAGTTACAACTATCTTTACGGTATTTGTTCCCTTCTTCAATGATATATTTCCTGTTCCGCTTACAGTTGCATTGCCGTTTACAGTAGATGCAGATATGTCAATGCTGCTTTTATTGGCAGGAACATCAAGCGTGTAATCTGTTGTTTTACTGACAGAAAATTTGGGCGACAAACTATACCCGCTTACTGACAGTGATTTCAAATAATTATTTGGATTGCCATAGTCTGATGGTTTTGAAACCATCGTTGACGGCATGTTTTTATATACAGGAATAGAGAAGGTTATGGCATTTCCCAGTGTTCCTGAACCGCTATAAGCGGCATAAACCTTTTGAGCCTCTGATGATACAGCCTGTACATTTCCCATGTATTGATGGCTGTAAAGACAAGCTGTATATGTAACATTAAATTTTTGTGTGTAAAGGGTATTCTGTCCTTTTAATATGTAATTGTCTCCTATGTATTGTGCACCGCCTAGGATGGATTTGTAAGCCGTGTTCCAAGGACGGCCGTAACTGCTTCCGGAGGATGCCCATTTCAGTCCGTTTACGATGGCATTACCCTCGGGACTGGCAAAGGCACCTATATTGTAGAAGTTGTATATTCCGGGATATGTTGCATTTTTGCCATTTGTGCCCGATGTAATGGACGCACCGATTTCCTGCTTTATTCGTGATGCAATATGATAGGGACTTACACCCGATTTCTTACCTGCTTTCACCATAAGCTCCGCATAGGTTGATGAAGACCCGGATGGTTTGGAATTTGCCATAAATGTTCCATAAAGTATCGATTCGACGCCATCTTCCGTCTGTGATGCGTCATAGGAAAGAGTTTCAAACGCAAAAATAAACTTTTCATAAAGATAAACTCTGGGGTCCAGGTAATATGTAACCAAATCGTCTGATGCGGCAAACCAGGTGGAACCGTCATAGGAAGACCAGGTATCCTTTTTATAATTATAGCCTACGGTGGTGGAACGCCAGTTATACCGTGGATTGTCGGAGTAGCCTTCCACCATATTGTTGACACGACCTGAGATGTTTACTTCGTTTGCAACGACATCTTTCCAGTCAAGACCTGTATGTACTGCTTTAAACACCCAGTTTGGGTGAAGTGCATGTAAGGAACGGAGCTGTTCCTTGTAGCTTTCAGGGAACCCCTGTTCATTTAAATAGTTTTCAAAATCTGTATCACCGGAGTTCCCTCCGCTTTCTTCGCTGTATACGGTAACAAAGGAGGAGGATACATAACCGGTATATTCTTCTCCGGCATATATAAGAGCAACCTTATACCACGATGAATTCGTTGTGCTTAATATTTCCAGCTCCTGACCGCCGTTTAGCATAATACTTGAACCGTTATAAGTAATGGGGGTTCCGGCAGGTGATTCTCTGAAATATACATTTGTTATTCCCGGTGTTATGCACCCATATTTTGAAGCAGCATCTGAACTTATATAGTTCAGATAAAGACACACAAATGATAAACACAGCATACTCCATATCAAAAGCATTGTGGATAGCTTCATATGTAATTTTCTATTGGCTTTTGTTGTCACTTTTATACATCCCCTTAAATACAGTAATTAATTTATATAACCGAATTATATTTGTTAAAATCATGCAATTTTAGTTTACCATAATATTACAAAATGAACACCCTTTTTTCGTAAAAATTCTCGAAAAATCCAGCATTTTTTACGAAAAGTAAGATTTATAAAATGATTTTGATTTTGATAATGTGGATTTGTAAAGATAAGAAAACCAATAAAGAAGAAAATCACTTTTTGATAAGCATATATAATTCTTTCAATCAGGAATGTTATAAGTGGAAATAAAACAATCGGATTACTGTATATACAGTAATCCGATTGTTTTAGCAGCTAGCTGATTTTTAGTTTGAATTTTTGAACGTCTTTTTCAGTTTCAACCTTTTCTATTAAAGCACCAAGGCCTTTGAGCTTTTCTTCAAACTTTTCATAACCTCGCTGAATATATTTTATATCTGTTATGATGGAGAAATCATCTGCAACAAGTGCGGCTATAACAAGAGCAGCACCGGCTCTTAAGTCAGGAGCAGCAACATTTGCACCTGAAAAGGTTGCTACACCGTCGATAATTGCCGTGTTTCCTTCTACACGTACATGGGCTCCCATACGGGAAAGCTCTGCCACATATTTAAATCTGTTTTCAAATATACTCTCCGTTACGATGCTTGTGCCGTTAGAGAGTGCAAGAGTAACTGCCATCTGTGGCTGCATATCAGTAGGAAATCCAGGATAAGGAAGCGTCTTAATATTTGTTGACTTTAGTCGCTTATCAGCCATTACTCTTACTGAATCGTCATATTCTATCACGGAAGCACCTATTTCCGTAAGCTTTGAGGTAATTGCCTCCAGGTGCTTTGGTATAACATTTTTAATGAGAACATTTCCCTTTGTGGCAGCGGCAGCTACCATAAAGGTTCCTGCTTCAATCTGGTCAGGAATAATGGAGTAGGTTGTTCCATGGAGCTCTCTTACACCGCGGATACGGATTACATCGGTTCCGGCGCCCTTGATATTTGCACCCATGCTGTTTAAGAAGTTGGCAACATCAACGATATGCGGTTCTTTAGCCGCATTTTCAATCGTTGTTTTTCCTTCTGCAAGAGCAGCTGCCATCATTACATTAATGGTTGCACCTACGGAAGTAACATCCATGTATATATGGCTGCCTGTAAGGTTGTCGGCATGTGCCTGTATCATACCGTTTGTTATCTCAACAGTAGCACCAAGTGCTTCAAATCCTTTTATATGTAAGTCAATAGGTCTTGCACCTATATCACATCCGCCCGGTAATGCAACCTGTGAATGCTTATACTTTCCAAGTAAAGCACCCAATAAATAGTATGATGCTCTTATTTTGCGAATAAACTCATCATCTACACATAACCCATCATTTGGTCTGATGGTTCCGCCACATATCGCTACTGTGTGTTCATCTATATATCTCACGCTTGCGCCAATGCCCTGTATAGCCTGAAGTAATACTCTGGTGTCTCTAACATTTGGGACATTCTCTATTGTAACTTCCTGATCGGTCATAACTGCAGCAGCCAGAATACCTAATGCGGCATTTTTGGCACCGGCTATCGTTACTTCTCCCTCAAGAGGATTACCGCCCCTGATAACATATTGTTCCATATTGCACCTCATTACATAAATCTGCGACAAATCGCAAACAACTTTATAGATTATAGCACATAAATCAAAAAAGTAAATAATTTTATTATTTTAAATAAAAGGAATAAATTATGTGCAGGGGAAGCCTTACTTATCTGCTTCACAATAAATACATCTATAAATCCGTTTTTCTCTGTCCGTAAGCTTAAATATATGTTGTATTCCCTGTTCGGTAGTAGTTATACAACGTGGATTTGTACATTTTTTGATGCCTACTAGTTTTTCCGGAAGTTCTATTTTCTTTTTCTCTATTAGTTCACCATCTTTGATAATGTTTACTGATATATCAGGGTCAATATAGCCAAGAACGTCGAGGTTTATATCTATTTCCTGGTCTACCTTAAGAATGTCTTTGCGTCCCATTTTATGGCTTTTTACATTCTTTATGATAGCTACTGAACAGTCAAGTTTATCCAGCTGCAAATCATTATATATCTGAAGTGCTTTGCCAGCTGTTATATGGTCAAGAACGATACCGTTTTGTATGCTGTCTATGTTCATAATTTTACGCCTCCAATCCCAGTAAAGTCATAATCAGTGCCATTCTGACAAATTTGCCATTTAGCGCCTGTCTGAAATAGCACGCTCTTGGGTCATCGTCAACTTCTACAGCAATTTCATTTACTCTAGGTAAAGGATGGAGAATAGACAAATCGGATTTTGCAAGAGACAGCTTGGAATTGTCCAGTATATAGCTGTCTTTCAGTCTGATGTAGTCAGCCTCGTTAAAAAAACGCTCTTTTTGCACTCTCGTCATATAGAGAATATCAAGCTCACCTATTACATCCTCCATGGATGTAACCTCCCTATATGGTATATTATTCTTTTCGATGACTTCTGTTCTTATATAATCAGGAATTTTTAATTCGTCAGGCGAAATCAGTACAAATTCGATACCTTCATATCGTGAAAGGGCTTTGATAAGTGAGTGTACAGTTCGTCCAAACATTAAATCACCACATAGTCCAATGATGAGATGGTCGAGACGTCCCTTTTCTCTTTTAATGGTGAGCAGGTCTGTAAGTGTCTGGGTAGGGTGGTTATGACCACCGTCACCGGCATTTATAATAGGTACATCCGACTTCATGGTAGCGAGCATAGGCGCCCCTTCTTTGAAATGTCTCATGGCGATGATATCTGCATAGCAGCTTACAACCTTAACCGTATCACCGACACTCTCTCCCTTTGCGGAGGAAGATGAGTTGGCAGACGAAAATCCGAGGACATTACCGCCAAGCTCCATCATGGCAGCTTCAAAGCTAAGTCTTGTTCTTGTGCTTGGCTCAAAAAACAGAGTAGCAAGCTTCTTTCCTTTACATACTTCGCTGTACTTTTCCTTATTGTCTATAATATCCTGCGCAAGATTAAGAATATTATCAAGCTCTTCTATGCTTAAATCCATAGGGTCAATTAAGTGCTTCATTACAGCCTCCTTAGGTGATTTTGTATTTTATCTCAGCTGATAGCTGAGATAATCTGACTAAGAATTTATTAACGTATACATCACAGCCTTTTCAACATGACGGCGGTTCTCCGCCTGGTCAAGAATATGCTCAAGGTTCTTGCCAATAATTCCCTGTGAAATTTCAAAGCCTTCGTGCATAGGCATATCGTGGAATACAATCGCTTTGCTGTCTTTTGTAAATTCTTCGTTTATCTGGTATGGCATCATTTTGGCAAGTGTTTCTTCCTTTTGCTCCTTATAAGCAGGATTGTTGAAGAATTCCATGTCTACCCATGTGTCGGTATAAAGAATGTCCATATCATTTGCATATTTCTTAGCCTCTTTCATTGTCATGGAGGTGTCAAGCTCGATATAATAGCCTGACCTCTTAGCTTCTTCGTAAAAATCAGAACTACATGCTGTGTCATTTACAAGGGGTGTAAGTCCATAGAGGGTACCTCTCTTCATCTTTGAGAAGAATTCAACATGTGAGTTAAATACATTGTTCTTTGCACCTATGTACATTAATTTGACATCAAGTGTTCCGAATTTCTCAAGAATTGTAAGGGCATCAGCAAGTATTTGGCATGGGTGGTAGGAATTGTCACAGCCGTTTATAAACGGAACTGTTACATTATTGCCAAACAGCTCAACTGTTTCGTTCTTAATAAGTCTTGCCATGATTATATCCACATTTCTGCATACATATTTAATTTCTGAAACAGGCTCACCTAATACAAAGTTTGAATCTTTCCAAAGCTGGTTGTAATATGTACCACCAAGCTCTGTAATACCTGTTGTAAATGACAGGAAGGTTCTTGTGGAAGTCTTCTCAAATAATGTGTAAAGCTTCTTGCCTTCAAGGGCATGGCTGTATTTTTCGGGATTCCTCTTCATATCCAAAGCCAGATTTAAAATGTCCATCAGCTCGTCTGCGGAGAAATTCTTAAAATTTAACATGTTTTTCATAATGCTGTCCTTCTTTCATAATGATATTTTTCAAAATAAAATACTGTCTCTAAAAATAAAATTATATCTTATAATCTCGTAATTGTAAATATTTACGACACCTGAGATGGTTCAGGGAGTTACAAAAGAGGTGACAAGACTTGGGCTTTCCATCATTGAGGAAGAACTGGAAAGTTATGATCAGCTGTTAGAGATATTTGACAGAACCTTAAAGGGCCAAAGGTGTACCATCACAGATGAAGCTCATGACAGGGTTGCATTGATACTGAAAAGAAAATATGAGGTGAGGGACGACGATTTCGGCAATGCCGGAGAAGTAAAGAAGATGTTCCAGGACATGAAGCATCTGCATCTTGAA
>CAZATW010000068.1:0-9843 GCA_964488185.1 uncultured Coprococcus sp.
GAAGAGGTATTTTACTTCTTCCCTTTTTTTTGCCAATTAAAATTATACACTAACTTTCATCAATTGAAAAAGTTATCTGTTACTCAGCCAAATACTCTTCAAGTGTAATCCCACGGTCATGGATTTCCTTTGCTGCCTCTTTTCCTACATATCGGAAATGCCATGATTCATAGGAATATCCTGTAACCGACTCCTTACCCTTTGGGTATCTGAGTATAAATCCATATTCATAACAGTGCTCCTGAAGCCATTTATTCTCGGCTGTCAGCTCCTGTGTATCGTCAAGTCTCTGATTCCTTTCAGACACTATATCCACAGCAAGGCCTGTTTCATGTTCACTATAACCTGATGGTGCCACCGTAAGTAGTGCATCTGCTTCCGCCTCTTCCTCTGACATTCCCATATTGATATTATCCTCTATTTCCTGTTCAAGCAGCATTTCCTGCTTTTCAGCTGTTCTATAGCCACTGCACACTTCATAACTAAATCCCGGATTTTGCTCTTCTCCATCAAACCACATGGCCTTTAAATCCTCATACATACATTCTGCTACCAACTCACCATTATTTAACTCATGAAGCTCTACACGATAATCATCAGGAAGCTTATATAGTTTATTTACTAAAACCAGAAGATTGCTGTCTATATCACTTTCATTTCCCGAAACTGTATCTTTGCTGTTTTCCCGTGTATTTTCGCTTGTGTCTTGTTCTGTATTTTCTCCCGTCTTCTTGTCAACATTATCTACGGTCTGTTCATAAGAATCTGCCATAGCCTTTACTCCATCTTCTTTTTTATTATCATATGCCATCATATTTGAAATCATTATAATAAAAAGAATAATTGCACATATTACAGGTATCAAAAGTCCTATCATCTGTCCTCTTTTGCTGCTCATAATAAAAACCTCCTTAAAACACAATGATTATAAGAAGGTTTTGTATAATATTTGCCTATTTTTTGCATACTTTTTGTATCATATCAATCATCTATAGCATAAATATCAATCGATATCCCAGAAGCAATATCTGATGTTTTATTTCCTAACATCATATTAAATGCAGCATATCCGCCATCACCAATAGCGAGTTCAAAATAAACAGGCAAAGCGGTTTCCGCATTATCCTCATTACATATCAAATATAATTTTGCTCCTGTACTATATGTATAGTCTATATAGCAATCTGTTGATTCATAATAATGCTCTAATCTTTCTTTATAACATGTATTTAAAAAAGTGTTAAATGTATATTCATCAGATAAAACCATATTCTCTGTAAATGTTTCTGTAAGTATATATTGTTCAGAAACTACACTTTCTATACTGACTTTATAAACTGTGTAGTCGCTTGCGTCAAACAGAATATTATAAGTATAATTCTCTGTAGAAAATTTTACATACCAGACATAAAAGGTCTCAAGAGGAACACTTTGTTTACTTAAAGCAACATATGTCGCATATATGAACGAATATTGCATTTGGCTCTCATTCATACTCATGCCGGTAATTTTTTTCTCCTCTAAGGTTGCCATCAGATTCTCCAAGCCTGCCAATATTTCAGGATTATCATTAGCAAAATCAATATAATCAGGCTCCGAGTATATATGTCTGTATGTTACATCATCCGAATTGAGAATATCATTTTTTTTAACAAATGACAAATCAGAGTTTACTTTCTCATCACTATAATCCTCATCTATTATATTTACATCTCCCATTCTCTGCTTTTCACTCAGGCTTCCATATATATCCGGCATACTAATGGTAAAAAGAAGTACTGCCAGTAATAATATCACTATTGCAGATAGATGCAGTCTTTCTTCTCCGACTTTCTTCTTCATTTTTTTTCTGATTTTAGCCAATCTCTTCATCATTTTCTACCACATTTAATTCATTATGTTTTGGAAATACTATAGTTACTGTCGTTCCTTTACCAATCTCACTTTCTATTTTCCATTCTGCACCATGTACATTTACAATCTCCTTACACAAGGTCATTCCAAGTCCGGCACCACCTTCTTTACGCGCCCTTGATTTATCCACCATATAAAAAGCTTCCTGCAAATGCTCTATTTCTTCTTCAGGAATACCTTTTCCTTCATCAGTTACCGTTACTTTATAACCTTTTTCGGTCTGAGTACCTTTAAAGTATATTTTGCTTCCGGATTCGGATGCCTTTCTTGCATTATCAATTACATTTGAAAATAATGAGATGAGCAAATCCTTTTCTCCATAAATACTTCCCTTTTGGAAGCTTCTTATCAACTTTATATCTTTATTCATCAAACCTATTTCCACAAGATCGTAAACACATTGAAGCAGATATGTTGCCGAAATATTATGAAATTCCAATTTTTGTTCCCTTATAAAGAACAATTCCATCAGCTTATAGGAAAGTGATTCCAGTCTGCGCCCCTGAGAATATATATATCCTGAAGCCTTTACCATCTCCTCATGGTCCAAATGCATAGAGCTGAGTATCTCTGCATAACCGATTATAGCTGTAAGCGGTGTTTTAAGCTCATGCGCAAACGAGGATGTAAATGCCTCTTGGCTTTTCGCATGCTGCTCTATCTGATTCATTTTATCATTTAAGCTGTCAGCCATGGTATTAAAATCCTCAGCCAACATTGCAACCTCATCCTTACCTGATACTCTTGCACGAACCTCCATATCTCCTTTTGCGACTCTTCTGGCAGTTCTTGACAACAAGCTTATACGATTTGTTAAAACATAAGAAATAAACGCACAAACCAAACCACACACCACAAGCAATATCACCATCATAAAATGATACAGCCTGAGCATGTCGTCTCTTTGCTTATATACGGCATTTACATCAGTAATCGTTTCAATATAATATTTTGCATATTCTCCATATAAGGTTATACAGCTTATAACATGAAGTTTATAATCATTACCCTTTTTTAGTACCGTGTATGCTTTCTGATTATCCTTAATAGTATCTATCAGATTGGTAACGGGAGCTATATCATTACTAAAGACCATATTATGATTCATATCCCACACGGTTATATAGTTGTTTTTCTCATCGGGATTTACCAGCAAAGATTGAACCACATTTTTTATGTTAGAATAAAAATTTGAGTCACCATAGTATGCCAAGGCCTCTACAGAGCTGATAAATGTGCGCCTGTACATATCATTTTCATTCAGTCTGCTATCCAATTCTCTCTCGTAATTAGACTTAAAAGACGCCTGAATCATCCATGTACCGCATACACCAAATGCAATAGCAATCATAACAAAAAAGCTGATAAACGCTTTCCAAAAAAATTTCATTATTCTATACTTATACCTCTAATCTATAGCCTATTTTGTATACCGCCTTAATGTAATTCTCCCATCCAAGCTTTCGTCTAAGTCTTTGAACATGTAAATCTACAGTACGGCTGTCACCCATATATATACTATCCCATACATTTTCATAGATTGTTTCTCTATAGAGCGCAATATTCTTATTCCTTGCAAATAACAACAATAAATCAAATTCCTTCATTGTAAGTGGCACATGTACTCCGTTCTGCATAACAACCCTTGACGAAACATCTATTTCCACATCAATGATACTAATCTTATTGGATGCCTTATTGTAACGTCTGAGTACAGTTTCCACCCTGGCAAGCATCTCCACCATTTCAAACGGCTTTGTAATATAGTCATCTGCTCCTGCCTTCAATCCCTTTACTCTGTCATTAAGCTCCCCCAGCGCTGTCAGGAATATGACAGGAACACCTATTGACTTCAAATAATCCATAAGCTCATATCCGTCTATTCCCGGAAGCATGATATCAAGAAGCACTAAATCAAAATGCTCATTTGCAATAATGTCTGCAGCCTCCAATCCGTCAAATGCCTGACTGCAATTATATCCGGCTCTCATTAAATTTATTTTTATAAGATTTGAAATTGGTTCCTCGTCTTCAACTATTAATATTTTAATCATAACTTCCCTCATTTCTTTTGTATTTTCCGGTATGTAGAAAAAACAAAGTTTACATGTTATCTGCATACAAAAAAGACATATTTCCTAAATTACGATTAATATATACATATTTTTTGCATCAAAGTTGTAACAAAAAATAGAAAAAACAAGAAATTTATCAAAAGAATAAAAGGAAGCAATTGACCTCCACATGGGAATAAATCAACATGCTCCCTTTTACTTAAATTCTATATCAAATTAGTTATTAATCAGCTTATCCTCACCATTCCAGCTATAAAGCTTACGAACTTCCTCGCCAACCTTCTCTGATGGATGCTCAGCAGCAAGCTTTCTCATAGCCTTGAAATGAACCTGACGGCCTGCATCTGACATATCTGTAAGGAAATCCTTCGCAAATGTTCCGTCCTGAATATCTGAAAGAATCTTCTTCATGGCCTTCTTTGTATCCTCTGTTATAATCTTAGGACCTGTGATGTAATCACCATATTCAGCTGTATTTGAAATGGAATATCTCATTCCTGCAAAACCTGACTGGTAAATCAGGTCTACAATAAGCTTCATCTCATGGATACACTCAAAGTAAGCATTTCTTGGGTCATAACCAGCCTCACAAAGAGTCTCAAAGCCAGCCTGCATAAGTGCACATACACCACCGCAAAGAACCGCCTGCTCTCCGAATAAGTCTGTCTCTGTCTCTGTTCTGAAGGTTGTCTCAAGAACACCTGCTCTGGCGCCACCGATTGCAAGTGCATATGCAAGTGCTTTGTCAAGAGCCTGACCTGTTGCATCCTGCTCTACCGCTACAAGACAAGGCACACCCTTACCTACCTGATACTCTGAACGTACTGTATGTCCAGGTCCCTTAGGAGCTACCATTGTAACGTCTACATCCTTTGGTGGTTTAATTGTTCCAAAGTGAATATTAAAACCATGAGCAAACATAAGCATATTGCCTGCTTCAAGATTTGGCTCAATATCTTTCTTGTACATATCTGCCTGTAACTCATCATTAATAAGAATCATAATAATGTCAGCCTTCTTTGCAGCTTCGGCAGCTGTATATACTTCAAATCCCTGAGCTTCAGCCTTTGCCCATGACTTGCTTCCTTCGTAAAGACCAATGATAACATTGCATCCTGACTCCTTTGCGTTAAGAGCATGTGCATGTCCCTGGCTACCATAACCAATAACTGCGATTGTCTTACCGTCTAATACTGATAAGTTACAATCTTCCTGATAATAAATTTTTGCATCTGCCATTTGTTTATCCTCCTAAATTATAAATGACTATTATGTATATATTAATCACCTTTAGGCAATTAAATGCTGATTAACCTCTTACAAGACCTGTCAGTCCCGTTCTTACAAGTTCTATAATCTCAAAACCGTCCAAAAGATTCAGGAAGGCTTCACACTTTGTTGTCGCACCTGTAAGCTCAATAATAAGTGATTCTTTTGAAACATCTACTATGTTCGCTCTGAAGATATCCGCAATAGAAATAATATCCTTGCGAATTGATGCATCAGATTTAACCTTTACTAGAACAAGCTCTCTGCAAACAGATTTTCCTGGCTCTAATTCAACTATCTCTACTACGTCTTCAAGTTTATTAAGCTGCTTTTTAATCTGAATTAAGCTTGCCTCATCACCACTTACAGCGACAGTCATTCTTGAATATGCAGGATTCTCTGTAACACCAACAGTTACACTGTCGATATTATATCCTCTGCGACTAAACAATCCTGAAACTCTACTTAAAACTCCTGATGTATTATCTACAAGAAGTGATAAAACAATATTACCCATGAAACAGTACCACCTTTCAATGCCTATAACTATTTAAAATAGTCCAAAGCTTATTATAGTAAGTATAAACTTTATTGTCAATTTGAAAAACAAAATTATTCAATTTTCAGCAATTTCTTTACAAGAGTGACCGCCTCAGCCGCATCCTTTGAATAACCATCCGCTCCTATTTCCTCTGCATAGCTCTCGGTAATAACCGCACCGCCTATAATTACAAGATACGGAAGCTTCCTTTCCTTTACGGCATCAGTCACTTCCTTCATCTTCACCATAGTGGTAGTCATCAGTGCAGAAAGACCTATGATACTGGCATTATGTTTCTCTGCCTCCGCAAGAATCGTCTCACATGGTACATCCTTACCAAGGTCTATGACATGAAAGCCATAATTTCTAAGCATCAGCACAACAAGATTTTTGCCTATATCATGGATATCTCCTTCTACTGTTGCTACAACAATCGTTGGCATATCCGTATTATCCTTATCCTTTAATATCAGCGGACTGATAACAGAAATTGCCATTTCCATTGTTTCGGCACTTCCTATAAGCTGCGGAAGGAAATATTTCTTTTCTTCAAAAAGCTTCCCTACTTTGTTTATGGCAGGGATTAAATCCTCGTCTATAATGTTTTGGGGATTCACACCGCTGTCCAAAGCGGCATTTACATCATCCAGAATATTCCTCTTATTCCCCTTTACCACATCTGCATATATGAGCGATGTATTCTCCTGCTCCTCAGAAGCTCCACTGGAATTTCCATTTACTTTTGAAGCTCCGTTTGAAGCCCCAGCTGACACCTCAAGCGGTTTTACATTTTCAATATATCTGATATCGGAATCCTCCTTGTTCAGCAGCATATCCGAAGCATAGGCAGCATTCATCAGCATCGTCTGTGAAGGATTTGCAATTGCCATGGTAAGACCTCTTTCTATTGCCATCGTAAGAAATGCCGTATTTACAAACATTCTTTCAGGAAGTCCAAATGAAATATTGGAAAGACCGCAAATGGTCGCAAGCCCCATATCATGACAATATCCAATGGTCTTTAAGCAGTTAACAGCCGCCGCTTTTTCTGCACCGACAGTAGCGACAAGACCGTCTACTACAATATCCTCTTTGACAAAGCCCATCTCAAACGCCTTATCCAGAACCGTATTGATAATCCGCTCTTTCTCATCCGAATCCTTCGGAAGCCCCTCATCCGAAAGAGGAAGTAATATAAACATGGCTCCATATTTCCTGACAACAGGAAGTACCTGCTCTATTTTCACCTTTTCAAGTGATACGGAATTCACCAAAGCCCTTCCCGGATATATTCTAAGGGCCGCCTCAAGAACCTCCGGTGAACTGGAATCAATACATAAAGGCAGATTGACAGCCTGCGAGACCTCATAAATAACCTTAAGCATCATTTCCTTTTCATCGATACCGTTCATACCTACATTTATATCAAGTATCGATGCACCACGCTCCACCTGTTCTTCAGCCATCGTCATGACGAGGTCCAGTTTTCCTTCCCTAAGCTCTGCCTGAAGCTTCTTTTTTCCTGTAGGATTGATTCGTTCACCTACCACCATAAATTTACCGTTTATATCTATCTTCTGTGTATATCTCTCTGAGGAAATACATCTTGTATGTCTGTCAGATATGGCAGGTATCTTCATAGATGCAGCCATACCGGCCAGAGCCCTGATATGGCATGGTTCCGTTCCGCAGCAGCCTCCCACCATATTCGCTCCCGCTTCTATAACCTGTTTCATATCAAAAGCAAATTCTTCAGGAGTCATCAGATAAACACTCTTACCGTCTACAAGCTCAGGCATCCCTGCGTTTGGCTTTGCAAATACCGGAACAAAAGCAATTTCCTTCATCTCTTTTATTATGGAAACCATTTTATCAGGTCCTGTTGAACAGTTTACACCTATTGCATCCACACCAAGATTTTGAAGTACATCCACAGCCGTTTCGGGTGTTGTTCCGTATAAGGTTCTGCCATCTTCGTTATAGGTAAGGCTTACCATAATCGGAAGGTCACATATCTCCCGTGCTGCGATTACCGCCGCTCTGGTTTCCGCAAGGCTCATCATGGTTTCCACAACCAGCATGTCCACACCAGCCTCAAGTATTGCATATATCTGTTCCTTATATACATCCACAAGTTTTTCAAAGCCTAAATCACCCATAGGATATAACATTCTGCCTGTCATGGTAAGATCACCTGCCACATATCCATGTCCGCATTCCTTGACTGCCTGTTTCGACAGATTGCACAAGCGAATGTTCATCTCCTGCAGCTTGTCCGCAAGCCCGTACTCCTCAAGCTTTATTCTGTTACATGTAAAGGTTGGCGCATACAGAATATCTGTTCCCGCATCAAGATATGATTTCTGCAAATTGATCATCACCTGAGGATGCTCTAAAATATATTTTTCCGGACAAATTCCCATAGGCATCCCCGCCGCCATAAGATTTGTTCCTGTTGCACCGTCAAGTATCATTATTTTGTTATCAAAAAGCGCTCTAAATTCTAATCTATCCATTGATTTCAAGTCCTTCGTCTGTTATTTTATTTTCACCATCGGCAGCGGTAGTCGCAAGTATATCACAGCGCTCATTTCCAGGATGGCCCGCATGTCCCTTAACCCATATAAATTCAACATTATGCGGTTTCTTTGCCGCAAGCAGTCTTTCCCATAAATCTTTGTTTTTTACAGGTTCATTTCCACTGCGTTTCCAGCCTTTTTTTATCCATGAGAAAATCCAGCCATCATTAAATGCTTTAACAAGATACTGGGAATCCGAATACAGTTTTACATTACAGGGCTTTATCAGTGCTTCAAGTCCTGCTATTGCCGCCATAAGCTCCATCCTGTTGTTTGTTGTTTTTATATAGCCCTGACTATATTCTCTTTCATGGAGTGTGCCGTTTTTATCCGTATACTGAACTACGGCACCATATCCCCCCGGTCCGTCAGGATTGCCCCTTGCGGAACCATCGGTATAAATAATTACATCCATTCGTTATATCTCCGTTTATATTCTTTCATAAAATATATCATTATTTTGATAAGCCTGTCTGACATACATTTACTCATATCTACAATATCCGTATGGGATAATTTACCGCCAAGTCCTGCCGCTTTATTACATATGGAGGAAAGTCCTGCCACTTTGATACCCATATGTCTTGCTGCTATTGCTTCGCATACCGTACTCATACCAACTGCATCAGCTCCCAGCCTTTTATACATTCTTATTTCTGCCGGTGTCTCATACTGAGGCCCTGTTACCTGAACATATATGCCGCGCTTTACGTCCATTTGCTGATTTTCAAATGCATCCCTTAGAATATCAAGATATTCTCTGTCATATACCTGTGTCATATCAGGGAACCTAACTCCAAGCGCTTCGTCGTTGTTCCCGATAAGCGGTGAGGAGATAAACGAGGAGATATGGTCTTCTATAATCATAATATCTCCCGGCAGCAATTCTTCCGATATACCTCCGGCAGCATTTGTAAGAAGAAGTGTATCAATACCAAGCATACCCATGATACGAACAGGAAGCACTACCTCTTCCATGGAGTAGCCTTCATAATAATGAACCCTTCCCTGCATCAATATTACAGGCACACCTTCTATATATCCCAAAACAAATCTTCCAGCATGTCCGACAACCGTGGATATTGGAAATCCGGGTATTTCGCTATACGGAATATATACCGCATCCTTAACACAGGAGCAGGCATCTCCAAGTCCGCTGCCTAAGACAATACCCACCTTTGGCATTATACCTGTTTTCGCTTTTATATACGATACAATTTTATCTCTATCCATATAAATCCTCATCTATAATAAAACTGACTTTAAAAAGAAACATATTAATAAATGCCGGAAACAAAAAAGTATTCCGGCAAATAATATAAACGGAGATGGAGGGATTTGAACCCTCGCGCCAGTTGCCTGACCTACCGCATTTCGAGTGCGGACCCTTCAACCTCTTGGGTACATCTCCATTCAAGACTCGCTCGCGAGTCTTGGCGCGGGATTCGTGTCAGCGTTAGCTGAC
>CAZATW010000069.1:0-9766 GCA_964488185.1 uncultured Coprococcus sp.
GTTACTCGCCGCCTATAGAGGCGGGAGTCATCTCCCATCTGATATATTATTTCATGGTTAATATTCAACCATCTGTAGACTGTTATATTGCATCATATGTTGTTTGATAGGTTATCTTTCTTTATATCTGAGTTTTCTTAAGCATCTGCCTTGAAAATCAGTCGTGCGGATTGCGTCTGATGGCCTCTTCAAATGCTTTTCTTGCCTCAGCAATATCACCCTGCATGAAATAAATAATGCCTAAATACAGCTGTGCTTCATAGCAGCCGTTATGCTTACAATTTTTGCATAGCGTTCCCTCTTCCATTTTGCGGAAATAGCATTTTGCTTTCTCTACATCACCAAGTCCTAGATAAATCCAGCCAAACCTGTACAGCTCTATAGACCTGTACGGTGCTGCACTGAGATATTCCTCTTCGGATATATCATAGGTTTCTTTAAATACCGCAAGCGCAAGCTCGGCACACTGCTTCGCCTTCTTATAGTTTTTCGACATATAATATGCCTTTACCATATCTACATTTGCTCTTATCTGATTATAAACTTCCTGATTCAGTTTTTTGGACTTTTCAAAACATGCAAGTGCTTTCTTATAATCCTGCAAATTTTCCAAATAGAAATCGCCTAGCAGAATATAGTCAAAATCTAAATTCTCCTTTGATTTCTTCAAAACAGTTTTCCTATAAAAATGTTCCGCCCCTTTATAATCTCCTTTTGCAAACAGCACCTCTGCATGGTTTAAATTCAATCCCTCTTTATCAGCCTTTTCATATGCCGTCATCGCCTCATCATATCTTCCCAGATAACGATAACAGTCTCCTATATTCTGCCACAACTCTTCTTCATTGACAGCAAATTCCGCCGCCTGCATATAATATTCTATCGCCTTCTCATATTTCGTCATCGATTCATAGCATACTGCAAGATTCCAATAGGGCTGGACAAATTTACGCCCATTCAATTCCTTTATACTGGTTTCAAGGCACATGACAGCCTTGTCATATTTCATCAGTCTGCGATAGCAATTACCAAGCTGCTGCCATAAAATATAGCTTTCGACTTTGGACTCTGCACCATTTTCAGCCAGCTCTACAGCTCTTTCATATGACTCCACAGCCTTGTCAAATTCTGTACCATGCTCATACACCCTGCCCTTTAGCCAAAGGCTGTATGCACTTTCCTCCGCAGTAACTTCCATATCTGCATATGTCATGGCACTTTGCAAATCTTCCAATCTATGTGTCCTCGCATATTGGTTCAAATAATAATCAACCAGACGCTTACAGATATTCTCATATGGTGCGCATATATCCAGTGCCTTCTTGTAATAGGTAACAGCCGTATCCATATCGTCTAACCGCTCATAGCAATATCCGAGCGAATAATAAAGCCAGGGATTATCCTGAATTCCATATGAGATGGCGCTCTTGTAGCTTAATATAGCGTCCGAAAATCTTGAATTATCTCTGTTGTTGCCGTCATCTGAAAGCAAATCACCCTTAATCAAATGATAACGTGCATGATTCCTGCACTTCTTGATTGCCCTGTCAATCCACGCAATTGCATTGACAAAATCGTTATTATCCCAATACAAATAGACTCTCTCGCAATATATCTCATCAATAGACGGCTGCTCATCCTGCTCATCCTCATTCAGCTCTCCGGATTCCAGCTTCTTTACTATATCAGCCAATATTTCAAACAGCTCTTCACGCTCCTTTTCATCCTGTGCAAGGTGACGCTTTATCTGCACTTCAACCAGCATCATTCTAAGATTAAAGGTCACATGATATTCCCTTGCTTCCTTTAATACATCCAGACCATCCTGGTATTGCCCGTAATAATAATATACCATAGCGGCATACATATAAGGTCTGTAATAACCGGCTACAATATGCGTAGCCATACGATAATCATCCACAACCTCCTGTCCCTTTTTCAGCTTAAAGCAAGCCTCCTGATGCATCAAATATGCAGGGTAATACTGATTATCACCTTTTATGATATCATCACAGACATCTACCGCATCATTATATCGCTCCCATTTTAGCATCATTCCCGCATATTGCTGCATATAACTCAGCATTTCCTGTGTCGTTGCCGCCAGACTGATTGCCAGCTTAACATTTTCTTCGGCAGCATCCCTATCCCCCAGTTTATACAAACAACCTGATATATAGCTGTGAGACAGCGGCTTTCTCTTCAATCTCTTTTCCTTCTCCTCAGGCTCTATGCCATCAAGATTTTGAATCAGCTCATTCCACCTTCTAAGATACGGCAGCGATCTTTCATATTCCTTGTTATGATACAGCAATCGTCCAAAAAGGTTATTATATCCATACTCACATTTCTCATCCGGTGAAAAGGACTCCATTAAAGCTAAGGCATCACCCATACGCTCATTCTGCCATAGCTTCTATCCCAGCTCCAGCAGCAGCTCCTGTCCCGGATGTGCAGAATTCTCCTCTCCACGCTCAAGCTGTTCCTTATACTTTACTATCAGCACTTCATTGATTTTCATCATCAAATCATGGAGTTTCTCATCAGAATCATTTACCTGTACAAGCTCCTCCGCCACCTTATCGGCGTCCTCATAGCTGCCCTTGTCGTACAAATATCTTGCTACACAGTATTTTGCATGGTACGCGTCGGGAGATTTGTCAAGAATATCTTTCCAAACAGAATAGGCTTCCTCTTTCTTTCCCAAACACCATATAGCCTCGCCAATATATGTATATGCATATACATATTTCGTCGGAAGCTCTGAAAGCTTATCAATCAAGGAACTGCACATTTCTTTAATTTCATCGCTGTTTTCTATGTCCTCATTTTCAAGCTTTTTCATATGTATTTTCAGTCTCTCAACATCTTCGTAAGGATGATAGATATCATAATCCTTCAAACTGTCCAAATCTTCCAAACATTTATCACAGTTGCCCATGTCAATTCTGCGCTTAATCTCCAAAAGTTCCCTGATATAGATATCAGGCTGTCCGTTCTCTCCGTCAAGACTGATATATTCAAACAATTCATAAGGCAGAAAGCTTTCATTTTCTGCATTATATTTTACATAGTTCAAAAAGTCAGTCGGGAATTCTTTTTCCAGCTCCGAAAAATCTTCTACTATCTGAAATGCAGCAGCGATTTCTTTCCAAACCTCATGCGGCAGATAATGATTGTCCATCAAAAATACAAGCATTCTATCCCTTGCATCGATTGACGTATCAAGGTCTATACAGACATCCTCATCTAAGAGCTGTTTCCACCTGTCCACATCTCCTCTTGAAAGAATATCCTGATAAAGCGTCTCCACTTTTTTCATCCAGATATCTATTTCCGTCTTAGGCTCATCATCCTCTTCCCTTTCTTTTGCTCTGGCATAATTAATCGCTGTTTCATACGCCAATCTTAAGTTTTTAAATCCTTCCGCATCATCCTCCGGATTATATTTCGGCAAAAGCTGCCTGTACGCCCCTGTTATCATATCCTCATCCTTCGTATGCTCTATTTCCAAAACTCTAAAAGCTGTGTTTATTTCCATAGTCATATCTCCTTTTCTACCTTCTCCCATTACTACTAAATTGACGGCGCTTCTCATTAGCTGTCGACATGTTTTCCGAACAGCCTATATATAGTTCTCTATTGTTCCCTGCGCTATTACCCGTTTCCCCAATAGTGTTATTGCCTGTTTCGGACATTTGTTAATACAACGATAACACATCGTACATCGATACCCTGCCTGTGCCAGATGATTCTCAACGCTAATATTTTTCATAGGACAAAGGCTGGCACATTGAGCACAGCCGATACATTTACCAGCATCTATCTTCAATTTATCGGTATAATTTTTCGTTTTCTTATAAACAAGTACCTGCATTTCAAATCCTCCTTAAAAACGTAGTGAACAAAGAATGCATTTTCATTATATTAAAAACAGAACCACGTTGCAATAGACAAAGCTAACGGAATACTATCCATATGTCTGTCAGCTTTCCACTCAGAATTTTTTGGTATCAAAATGGAGCTGTTGCAATAGATAACACGATAACCGCTTCCTCACTTTCCTTTTAACGAACTATTCTCCAAATTGATTCAAGGCGTTCACCTTATACCATAGTTCCATTTTCCCGGCAATAAGCGATAAAAAGACAGAGACCATAAAAATACCCCTATATGACAATCCTCCGTCTTGCCATATAAGGGTATTCATTGTAAAAGAATAATCTATTAATTAAAAGCGTTTATTGATGATATAACCTCATCATCTATTGCCTTTGCGGTATTCTCTGCAACGCCTCCCATAACATGAATACCAATGGCTGTTTTGGCTGTTCCATCAGAAATCATAACAGGGGAGCCGCTGTTTCCTTTTGAAGTGCTGATTTTGTAATTCAGTATCTCTTTTGCCGAAACATAGCCGGAGGTTGCTCCGCCAGCCTCCCACATGTCTGTCGTTTTCGCTCCCTGTACTGTACTCGGATAGCCTGCAATTAATACATTTCCAAGAGCTGTACTTTCAGCTTCTGAAGCCTTTTTGATATTGATGACTCCCAAATCATCCATCGGCGCATTCAGCTTGATAAGCCCCCAGTCATAATGTCCATCGTCAGAAACCTTCGCCACATAATTTACAGATACTCTAAACCTGTTACAGCTTCTCACATGAGCCTTGTCCTTTGGCTCTCCTATAACATAGATTTCATCAGCTGGCTTTTCCTCCTGCTGGTCATAGATGTTATGTGCCGCAGTAAGCACAACATTATCCTTAATCATAAATCCTGTGCCTCTGTACATTTTATCTCCGAATTTCATAAGCAGCAGCACGATGGACCTGTATGGCGCTGTGTCAGTATGTACTACCCTTGTTCTCGTATCCGTACCAATGACTGCGCCGACAACTTCTCCCTCGTTTGAACCGCCATGTTCTTCGACAGCAGCCTTGTCTGTAGTCGGCTCTATGCCCCCGAGTATTGATATCGCAGCGTCATTCAGACTTCCATCGTCATTTGCAAGTCCAGCCTCAATAAGACTGTTCCACACATCCCCACTTGTATCAAACGTCTTTTTCAGCACTGCTTCATATATAAAATTGTTCAGCATTTTCATCTCCCCCCCCTTACAGGATGAAGCTTATCCTTTTCATTCCTGTACTTGCTTTCATTAAACAACGCTCCATCTTTCATTCTCATACCTAATGTTGACTTCATTTTTCTGCGTTAAATTTACTTCAATAGCCGTTGATTTCATATCCGTAAACATGGTGCCTGTTTCTGCCTCCTGTTCAAACCATACTAATACCTTCTCAATCGGCGTTAACTTTGCACTGCCCAGCATACACTGATTCTCTGAAACATAAATTGGTGTAGAAATTGTCTTTCCGTCAATACCTGTAGAAAGCTGACAAACACCAAGGTGTGTTGCCTGATACTGATTATTGACATTGATGGCTGTACTGTCTCCACCTGTCACAGGATCTGAAAAAATACCATATTGGTCAATTGTTGTTACCTCACCAAGTCCAATATTGACCGGATTTGATGAAGTTTCAACCTTAACGCCTGCCATGAATGTATCTGTCCGGAACGCCTGATACTGCGGTGTCCATGAAAATTTATTATTTTCACTATAATTTTTATATGACTGCCATACTACATTATAGCTTTCTGAACCGACCTTCTTTGCAAAACACATTCTGTAGCCACTATCCTTTAACGCCCTAAGGTCATCTGCGTTTATTTCTACCTTTACCTGCTTTAATGTCGCATTCAATGCTTCATTTAATGTCATTGTCTTTAAAAGAAACTCCTGTTTACATGCCTCTTCCGCTTTTAATCTCTCATTAACACTTACCTGATTCATAATAAAATCCCCCTTATTCATAATTTTCTTGTCCGATGCGACGTCATCATCTACACTATTTATCCGTTGACGCAAACATATGTTCTATCTGAAATAGAAAATTTAATTCACTTTTTTCCATTGATATTGCTCAAACACAATCTCCATACTGCTTTTTTCCTGCATATCCAACTGAATACTGGTACTTTCAGATATTTCCTTCGCACCGGTCATATACCTTGAAATGGCGATACCACTCTCTACCAACTGCTCAACCACACCAATATTTTATCAACAGGTTTTGTCCGAAACCTGCCGGGAATCGATTGATTAGAGGATAAATAAAATGGAAGCGAGCTTATGTTTCCATATATATCTGTGCATTCCTGACACAATCCCGGATAAACAGGCTGATACTGATTTATCATTCCTATACTATCCTGCTCCTTGGACTGGCTGATTGATCCAAAGCATCCCTGCGCTTCCAATAAAATCTCCTGACCGAACGATATTTCCTCCGGGGGAACATTTGCAAATACCTTTTTCCCATCTTCTCTGCTCAGGCTGGCAAAAATCTTGTACTTTTCATTCCATGTAATTTTATTACTCTGCAAATAATTACCATACGCCTGCCATATCACGTTAAAATTATCATCGTTTACTTTCTTTGCAATGCACAAATGATAACCATTGTCTTTTAAAACCTTATATTCATTTGTTCCTATTCTAATTAGCAATTCTTTCATAACTTCATTTTCTCCTTTATTTTTTCTATATCGTTTTTATTCTTGACAACCTATGTCATTTCTGATAACATCATAATAGAACATATGTTCTGTATTGTAAAGAATAATTTTTCTCTTAGATATTCACAGTACAGCGATAATATGAATTTACAATTTACAACATATCCCTAAACAATATCCCCATATTTAATTTAGAACAACAATGCATGCCACAGCAATCAACATGCTTTGGCATATTCTTATGAAACAACAGCAAAACAGGAGGAATTATAAAATGAATAATTATATTATATGGATTGACCAACATCCTGTTACCGTAAGTGAAGATATCTACAAAACATATTGGAAGGGCAGGCGAAAGGAAAGATACTTTACAGAAAGTGATATCCATAATCATGTTTTCTATTATGATGCCCTAGATACCGAGGAAACAAACGGAAGTGATATTTTTCAGGATGAATCATGCCTGCCTATAGAGGAACAGGCTATCAAAAACATAGACATCAATAAGCTGCACGAGGCCTTAAAGCAGCTTCCCAAAAAAGACTATGATTTGATTAACAGACTTTATTTTTATGGGGAATCTCTGCGTACCATATCCCAAAAAGAACATATTGCTTTGTCAACCCTACATTATAAGCACAAGCGTATATTAAAAAAATTACGGGAGTTCATGGAATAATGCAAATTTCCAGAATATTTTAAACAAAATGTGGGATTATCATGATATTAAGACGTGAGGGTATCGCGATATCCGATTGTGATGGTATCGTGATATCAGGTTGTGGTAATCCCACAATTTGAAATTTGTTCACACTCAGCCTGATATGCTATCACTTTTCAGTTTCTGCCTGCATCGCTGATAATCAGGACAATAATTCCCCACCAAGCTCCAAAACTCCTTTGAATGGTTCATATATACCCTGTGTGTCAGCTCATGTATGATGACATAATCCATCAGTTCCTTTGGCATATAATACAGCTTGTAATTAAAGTTCAGATTACCCTTACTGCTACAGCTTCCCCACCGTGTCCGCTGATTTCGGATTGTAATTTTGCCATAGGAAACCCCCATAATTTCTGCATAGTATGAAACCTGTTTCAAAAAAGTTTCCCGAATAGCCGCCAGCTCCTCCTTCGTCAGAGAAGAAATTGCAGGGATCTTCTCAACCGTATCATTTGCAGTCCTGTCCATCATGACGCTGACATCTGTAAGCTTCCTGATTACCCAGTCGCTATGCTTCTCTATAAATGTACGGATATCCCTGTCCGTTATATAATAAGGTACTCTCGCCTTTACCAGTCCATCCCGTATCTCCAGACTGAGCGTTTTCCGTTTACTTCGTATCACGGAAATATTTATGTTCTCTGTTTCTGTAATAATATTGAATTCTGTAAGCATATTAATAATTCCCCAAATCAGTCATTGATTTCCTTAAAGTATTTCAACCCTTAATCAGTATTGAAGATTGATAAAATATATCAAATAAAAAATACTCGTGAGAGGATGCTGTCAACCGTGAAGTTGAAATGCTACGAATCGGACATCATGCCGTTATAAGCGAATAATCGTAATGTGATAAAATTGAAAACAAAATGATTCCCACAATCAAAGCACATCCAATTATTACATTCGAAACTGCCTTTGCAGCTGATGAACCGATTAAGTCAGATAATGCAAAACCGCCTAATTAGAATTTGAGCAATTATCCTTTATTGGTGTAACACAGGTTTGATAAATCTATGCAAAAAGGGATGCCGTTTTATCAAATCAATTGCATGAAACGACATCCTCGCCCTCAGCAGTCCCAATTACATCATCTAAGGACAAATTGAAATTGCGGAACTGATTAATTAAGCTGTTGTCATATTCCACACCCTCTCTTAAATCCTTATCCAGCGGATTTCGCATCTCCGAAAACTGATTGGTATCCGTATATAATCCATAATACAACGCCGTTCCCAATCCGTTATCATCATCCACCGTATAGCCCGCATCCAAAAGCATTTTCCAAACTATTGTAGAGCAGCTTCCGATTCCCGGAAGGATATGGCTCATTTCTATATTATCAATCTCCACCTGATGATGGTCTATAATTGCAATCTCATCCTGAGTCTTCTGCAAATATGATATCGGAATAGCCAGCTTTTCCACCATCATCTTAAGATTTGATTTGCTGATTTCATTTCGTCCGCTGTATATCAGACTGACATCCTTCCCCATATCTTTAAAATAACAGTACAAGCCATAGCCTGATGCAATGGCATCAGCGTCCGGATTATCGTGACATTGTACCGTTATCGGATTATACTTTGCAAGCTCCTGTAATTTTACCTGTTTTCCTCCCAAACATTGTTAATATATAGTTTGATAATAGCATAATCATGAAAAAGCGTACAAGTATGAATACCTTAACTATTTGTTAAGTATAAGCATAGTCATTAAATGTATTAGGATAGCAGAGGATTTATAAAACAAAAAACTGCTGGTTAAACGTCTCCAACAGCTTTGCATTTCTTAGTTCCATATGGAATCTATCATTTATTCTATTTCAATTAGCTCCATTCTGCCTTCGACTGAAATTCCCTCAAATTACAAATCTTCATATCATCATCAAACTCAGCAATGGTAACTCCATCCAATTCATCCACATCAAATGAAAATGCTCCTTCCAAAACATTATCCAAGAAATCTCTATCCTGAATTTCAATAGCCGGTAAAATATCTCTTTCATACAACTTCCAAACGGGTTCGGTCAGCACCACATTCATATATGTAAAACTATTATACTGTTCTTCTGATAAAGTCTGTAAAAATACCTCATCTCGTTCCATTACACATAATGGTTCCACTTGTCCGTTTCTACATCCCGGATAGACCAATGGACATAATAAAATTATAGATTTTACCATTGATTGATACTTATTTACAAAACCTCTCGCAAGGTAGCCACCATAGGATTCCCCGACTAATATTACTTCATCACCTATCACATCTTTCACAAAATGATATACCACATCAAGCATATCATCAGAGGTCTTTATGTCTTTTCCAGCAACAGACTTTCCCATGCCCGGCAAATCAATATAAATGCGCTTATAGCATGATAAACATTTAAAACAGTTACCGTTTTTCCCGTAATAAATGATGGGCTCATCGGCTTTTCCACTATCAGCAAAAA
>CAZATW010000070.1:0-8938 GCA_964488185.1 uncultured Coprococcus sp.
TAAGGCACAGGACTTTGACTCCTGCATTCGCTGGTTCGAATCCAGCTAGCCCAGTCAAAAACTGAATAATATGGGCCATTAGCTCAGGTGGTAGAGCACTTGACTTTTAATCAAGTTGTCCGGGGTTCGAGTCCCCGATGGCTCATTTTTTTACGTTATCCCCTTTACGAGGGTTTATTTTTTTAACGGAATTTTTCTGTTCCATACAAGTACATGCGGATATGGCGGAACTGGCAGACGCGCTAGACTTAGGATCTAGTCCTTCGGGGTGCAGGTTCGATTCCTGTTATCCGCACCAGAGTGAAATACGCTCGAACTTTTCGAGTTTTGATAGATAACTAATTCAGAAATGGATTAGTTTTTTATATTTAAAACTATCCTACATTAAAGGAAAGGATGGGAAAATGGTAAAGATTACTAAAGAGGAAATAGTTATGGAAGAATTGCTGGTTTTAATAAAGAATATGGTTTAAATGATATTTTAAAAAAAAATAGATAAGTAGAATTATGATAGGAGATGAAACCTTTGAAAAAGAGAAAAATTGTATTAATAATATTATTTATACTTATCGTTGTATTTGCGTTAATAAATATCCTCTGGTATGTAAGCAAAGAAAACAAATATGGAAAATATAGTAAGGGAATGAATAAGAGTATTATGTCCACCTTTATAACTCCTAAATATGAAAGTGTAGATGAAGAGGGATTTACTTATGGTGTTAAATATCCTGATTATTTATCGAATGTTGGAAATTTATCTGTTGCATTTCCACCAATTGATGATAACCTTATTAATGATGGATTAATAATTTGGTTAAATGGAAAATCAGAATATGAGTATGGTGTTATTCTTTATGATAATGAAAACCAGTATATGGTTTATATAGATGAAAATGGGAAGGAATTAAATGAAGAAGATCATGGTATTGTAGAAAAACACAAAGAAAACATAACACTTTTATTAAATAAAGCCAACGTATTTTGGAAACTAAAAGAAAAATAGTAAAGATTGTTGATGAGCAAGGTTGGAATGTTAAAGAAATTATATCCTATGCAAAAGAACAAGAGCATTACTGCTCTTGTTCTTTTGCATTTGTCCAGAAATCTACCGGTTCATAATCTCTAAGCTCCGCCAGATAGCCCTTTTCCTTGAGTACGGCCTGTATCCTATCCAACACTTCCTCACTTTCAGCCTGAACCGTATGATAATGATAATTATCAGTAATTGTAAGAAGCGGCGAAGAAATACCGCTGCTCAGAGTCTTCAGATATTCGTACACATCTTTTCGCGTTTTGATACTCATGGGTGCTTTGATAACACCGTATATCTTGTGATAAACAAATACATCACATACCTTTCCGCCCAAATCCACGATAGTATATAACTCATCACCTATCTGCTCGGCACTATGACGTACCTTGAAGGTTCTCTCAGTAAAGCCCTTATTCAGTAATACATATCCCTTGTTTGTGGATATGATATCATAGTCGGCTGCTCTCAATATGGCAATATCCTGAACGATTATCTGCCGGCTCACCCCAAGCTGCGTCGAAAGCTCAGCTCCCGATATCGGTCCGTTCGCCTTTGTAAGCAGCTTTAACATCCGCATTCGCCTGTCTTCGGCTGTTGTATTTCTTCCTGCCATCTATATTACCCCATTATAAAGAGCAGATACATTTTGCACCTGCTCTTTATATCCTTATAATCTTCTGTTTTCAAAGCATATGCCAATCGTCTTTGATTATTCAGCAACAGTCTCGGTCTCAGCCGGCTTCTCCTCTTCTGCCTCGTCATCATCCTCGTCATCATCGAAGAAGTCATCGTCGAAATCATCATCAAAGTCATCATCGAAATCATCAAGGAAATCAGGTGTCAGATATGAATATACTGCATATGCAATACCTGCTATCGCAGCAATAGCACCAATAATTGCCAGGATTACAAATAATGTACCCTTTGCCTTCTCCTCAACCGGTTCACCTTTTACTAAGATTACATCATTATTTTTCATTGTCAATTCCACCCTTTCTTTTATTCCCAATACACATGGGTCTCACAGATATGGTAATTGTATCACATCTCTACAAATATTTCTATAGCATATTATAATTTCTTTAGCTTTGCAAATGAAGCAAACATCTTTCGAATGCCACATCTGTCAAAATCTACAGTTACCTCATAATCTCTTCCACCCTGAACAAGTGAAACGACCGTGCCGGCACCATATTTCATATGACGGACTCTGTCTCCCTCTTGATAATCGATCTGGGGCTCCCTGTTCACCACAAACTCCTTACCAAAAGAAGGCTTTGTCTGCGGAGAAATGTCATATGTACTTCTTTTCTTATAGGGATTATTATTACCATATGCCTTCCCCATATACCCATAACTTTTACCGTATGCATATCCATTATTCATTTCATTGATTCTTTGGGCATTTTCCTCGTACCGTCTGTTCATTCTTACGATATCCTCAGAATGTTCAAACAGCAACGGTGGAATCTCCCTTATAAATCTGGAAATCTCATTATAGTTATGGCTTCCATGCATCATGCGGCAACGTGCCGCGCTCATATACAGCTTCTTCATTGCTCTCGTTATTCCGACATAACAAAGTCGCCGTTCCTCTTCAAGTGCATCTTCATCCTCGGAATTAAGCGCCATTCCACTTGGAAATATCCTTTCCTCCATACCGCATATAAATACATATGGAAATTCCAGTCCCTTCGCACTATGAAGCGTCATAAGTCTTACGGCATTATCACCTGTATTCAAATTATCAAGGTCCGATACCAATGCAATATCCTCAAGGAAACCACCCAGTGTAGCTTCTTCATTATCCTCTTCAAACAGCACAACCTTATTTCTAAGCTCGTCCAAATTTTCCAGTCTTGTCATAGATTCATCCGTATGCTCTGCTATCAGCTGCTCCTCATATCCCGTATCCTCAAGTATTCTGTCAAATAATACAGACACCAGCTCCCGATCATACATCATATCCCTATAGCCCTTTATCAACGTATAAAATTCATTTATCTTTGTGGCTGTTTTTCCGCTTATTCCCGGAATTTCATTTGCTCTTTCCATCGCATCTATCATGGACATCCCATTGACGGAGGCATATATCTCCAGTTTTCCCACCGTCGTATCGCCTATGCCCCTCTTCGGCACATTGATAATTCTCTTCACATAGGTATCATCAGAAGTATTGTTTATCACCTTAAGATATGCCAATATATCTTTTATTTCCCGTCTTTCATAGAAAGTAGTTCCTCCATATACCTTATATGGTATATTTCTCATAACAAGTTTTTCTCCAAGCACACGGGACTGAGCATTCGTCCTGTATAAAATAGCAATATCCCGACACTCTGTACCCGTAGAAGTAAGCTTCGCTATCTCCATTGCCACATTATCTGCCTCTTCATATTCTGTATCGCTCTGGGCAAATGCAATTTTGTCTCCTTTTTCCTTGTCTGTCCAAAGAACCTTATCTTTTCTGCCTGAATTATGCTTTATTACAGCATTTGCAGCAGCCAGAATATTTCCGCATGAACGATAATTCTGTTCCAGCTTTACCACTTTTGCATCAGGATATTCCTCTTCAAAATTCAATATATTGGTTATATTGGCGCCTCTGAACTTGTATATCGACTGGTCGTCATCACCTACCACACACAGATTGCGATATTTTTTTGCCAGCATTTTAACAAGCAGGAACTGTATATGATTTGTATCCTGATACTCATCAACCATAATATATCTGAATCGTTCCTGATAGTTTTCAAGCACATCAGGATTATGTTCAAATAATTCTACGGTTTTGTATATCAGGTCATCAAAATCAAAGGCATTAAATTTCTGAAGCCTTAACGCATATTCCCGATAAACCTCGGCAACCTTAGTTTTTGCATAATCAGCAGCATTTATACGACTATATTCATCCGGTGACAGATATTTTTCTTTCGCTTTTGATATTTCTGCCATAAACATTTTTTCAGGATATTTTTTTGAATCTATCTGCAAATCCTTTAGTATTGCTTTTATTGCGGTTTTCGTATCATCACTGTCATATATATTAAAATTCAAATCATAATCCAATCTGTCGGCAAATCGGCGGAGTATCCTCACGCACATAGAATGAAAGGTACTGACCCATACGCGCTCTGCACCTTCACCTACGATATCATTTACTCTTTCCCGCATTTCCATAGCCGCTTTATTTGTGAATGTTATGGCAAGTATATGATACGGATTGATACCCTCATGTGCCATCAAATATGCCACTCTATGCGTTATCACCCTTGTTTTTCCCGAACCTGCACCTGCCAATATCAGTAACGGGCCATCCACATGCCTGCATGCCATATCCTGCATATCATTTAATCCAGCCATTGATCCTCCTTACGCACTACAGAACCTGCCATCGGCAGCTTCTTTCAAAATACATAGCAACCTACGGAGTCTGCCACCGGCAATTCCCTTAGGATGCACAGCAACAAAAAATGTGCTGTCATAGTAAATACTGCACAGCTTATTTCATCTGCCTGCTTAGTATACCATATCCAGCACATCTTTGTAAAAAATCTTATCGATTCTCTTTCAATTAAAAGTTTCCTACATCAGCTGTGTACCACAGTTTCCACAGAACTTCGCTCCGTTCGTCGGCGTTCCGCAATTAGGGCAGAACTTCGGTGCAGCTCCGCCTGACACATTTGCATTTGACATATTATTTGCCATGTTGCCTGTCATCTGGTTTGCCATCATCATGCCCATCTGCATCCCCATCATGGTTCCTGCCATATCGGAAGCTGTGGTATTTGTCCTTCCGCCTTTTCCTGTCATGGCATCAACCATATTGACCTGCTGAAATCTGTTCATATCTCCAAGCATTGTATATTCTGCCGCCTGGTCCGCACGTCTTGATATATTCTCAGGATATGTAAACTCACTGATTCTGAAATCAGTAATTGTAAGACCGATTCCAATAAGCTCCATATCCAAATCTTCCTTAATTCCCTTTGCAATATCTACGGAATTTGCCATAAGATTAAATACATCTTTGCCTACCTGTGTAATCCACTTCATCAGGAGTCCGTCAAGGATGCCCTTGATACGGTCACGGACATCATCTACCGTAAACATCTGCTTGATTCCTGCAACCTTCTCAATAAGCACGTCATAATCATGTATCTTAAATGAAAATTTACCGTTTGACCTTACAGGAAGTCCGCCCGGAAGTCCCGGTGCAACAAGTCTGATTGGGGAACTTGTGCCCCAGTTACATGTAAATTCCTTTGTGTTTATAAATAATACCTCTGCCCGAAGCCCCGAATTAAAACCAAATTTGAAACCTTTCAGCGTAGATAAGAACGGAATAATCTGGGAATCAATCGTATAGCTTCCTGATTCTGTAAATATACCCTCTATCATACCGTTATAAAGGAATATTGCATCCTGCCCCGGTTTGATAATAAGCTTTGAGTCCTTCTTAATTTCTTTATTTGTCCATTTCCAGAATAACAAATCATCTCTGTATTCTTCCCATTCAACTACATTCGCAAACTGATTTGAAAATAATCCCATTCATAATCCTCCTATTTCTTCTCATCATCAAAGGGATTTTTTATTACTGAATACCCATTTTAGCCTTCAGCGCCGCAAGTTCATCCTGAACATCCGCATTTGGTGCCGCGTCATACTTGCTGGCAAGGTCGTCAATCGAATCTCCGCCGACAGTATTGAGCTCTGACATGGCATTTGCCTTATCAAGCATTGCATCAGCCTTTGCTTCCATTCTCTCAAATGCAGCCATAGAGCCTGTTGTATCAGCTACGCTGCCCATCATATTATTCATTCTTTCCTGAGTCTTAGCAACCTGAACCTTAGCCTTTATTGCATCTCTTCTTGCATTAAGGTCGCTCATATCCTTTGTAAGCTTATCATGAAGCTGTCTCATCTTGGCTGAATTTGCCGCAGCTACATCATATGCCTGCTGAAGCGGAACCTGCTTTTGAACGAGCTGATTCTTCTTCTCAAGGAATTTCATTGCATCGCCTTCATTTCCTGCAAGAAGTGCCTTCTCAGCATAATTCTGCATCTTTGCAATCTCTGCATCACATTCATCCAGCTGTCTCTTACATCTCTGCTCCTCCGCCATGATTGTAGCGGTTTCCGATTTAACCTTCCTAAGGTCTTCCTGCAAATCTCTCATGCACTGGTCAATCATCTTCTCCGGATCCTCTGCCTTATCAAGCAATGCGTTGATGTTTGCTGACATAATGTCTCTAAATCTCTTTAAAATACCCATTTTTAATACCTCCCGTTCGGCCCCGCCGATATATTATCCATGTCAGTTTTAACTGACTAATTCGTTACCTGTTCATTATACAATACGTTTTTCCCCTTATCAATACACTTGAAGTGGCATTTTTATTATCGTAAGAATGTTTAAACCTTAACCTCTTCTTTCGTTCACGCCATGCATCATTAAACCGTTTAAAAACCACCGCTATGTCATCACTAACCAATCTAAAAACCATCATCTATCGTATCATCAAGCGGCACAGGCGGTCGTTCACCAAGCGGGCGTGTCTTTGCGGCCTTAACACGGATAGGGTTTTCCTCTTTCTTTTCTTCAAAGTCAAACTCCCACTGAACAACCTCAGGCTGTTCTGTCGGCTCCTTCTGCTCGTCCTCCTTCGCCTTATTCTTCTCATAATAGATTTCATTCGCAAGGAGCTGGCTTATCTCCAGAATATCTGCATACCGTTCCTGCTTCTTCATATCCATAAGGCCATCCATCAGTTCACGCTTATTCTGTTCAATGATCTCCGACTTCTTTCTGAGAGAATCAAGAACCCTGTCCGTCTCCATACTAATCATATTGTATGCCTGTCTGACAGACTCATTTACCTCCATCAGCATCTCATTTGTATAGATAATCGATGCCGCATATATTTCATTTGCCGTTCTGAGCGCCATCTTGTCCTGTTTATTCAGATTCTTAACCTTTCTTGAAACCGAAAGCGGACTCGGTTTACTCAGTCTTATTCTTGATGCCGTTTCCTCTGCTTCGAGAATAATCTCCTCCGCCTCTTTGTTCGCTTCCTTTATAATCTTGCTTCGCTTATCTGTAATCTCATGATAAGCCTTAAGCTCTATATCAATAGTTGTCTTTAATTCCTCGACAATCTCAAGCATTTCATCTTTATTTACAAGCGTTTTGCCTGCTGCAAACGGAACATTCTGTCCCTCTTCAACAAGCAGCTGTATCTTATCTAACAGCTGTTTAGCTTTACCGTTTTCCATATAAAAACCTCCAGATACCGATAATCAAATTAATTATCTGCACAATGTCAACATAACAGCTATTTTAGCATTTTTTGTAGCCTATTTCAATAATACACCGTAATTTCATATTCATTTAATATTATCTAGCCGGCTCAATCAATCGGTTCAAGTTTATAAAAACTGAGTGTCACCTTTGCAAGCTTTTTTCCATTGTCATCCGTAATATATACATCATAAACGGATATGGTCTTACCGTTTTTTATCTCCTCGGCATTGGCATAGATAAACTCTGTATTCTGTCCCGGACGTAAATATTCTACCGAAGCTGCCAGCGTGGTCACATAGTTTCCCCTTGTCATGGCCGCCGTACCGGCTATGGTATCTGCCAACGAAAATAAACAGCCGCCGTGTGCCATTCCAAACGGATTTTTTACCTTGTCATCCAGTCTTAATCTGCCTGCTGCCCTTCCCGGTCCACATTCAAGGTATTCGATACCCATATATTTTATAAAGCCGTTGTCCTTTCTAAGCTCCTTTATTTTCCCCAATATCGCTTCCAGATTTACACTTTCTTCATAGCCTTTATTACTTTTCTTCTCATAACTCATAGCAACAAATCACCTCAAAAACATTCCAAGCCTTTCTATCCTGTTTTTTATCCTTCTGCACAGATCTCTTTTCCCGCAGAATTAAATTCTATTACTTATTCAAGACTCGCTCGCGAGTCTTGGCGCGGGATTCGTGTCAGCGTTAGCTGACATAACTCATTTACGAATCCTTGCGCATCCTCGCGGAGCGTATATCAGGTGGGAGATTGGACTCCCACTGATGTAAATTTGTTACTCGCCGCCTATAGAGGCGGGAGTCATCTCCCATCTGATATATCCACAGCTTCCTATTTCAATCTATATCGGAGCTTTTATTGTCTCTTGATATCCCCAGAAAATCCTGTATCAGATGACGTGTAAATAACCTGCCCTCTTCACTTTCAAAATACCTCTCAGGATGCCACTGAAAGGCAAGCACACTTAAAGTCGGCGATATAAATGCTTCTATCGTATCATTTTCCTCATCAATTGCTATCGGATAAAACATAGTTGATAAATTCTCCGGATATATACAATCACTATGAAAATTATTGATTTTGACATACCTGTCGGTATTCACAATTTTCACCCTGTGGTCTACACCTCTTGGTCTTGCAACTTTAAAAGGTGCCGAATAGGATATCTTACCGCCAAACAAAGCATTTAAATGCTGCATCCCCCTGCATACCCCGATAATCGGAATACTGTTTTCCACACAATACATAATAAGCCGCTCTTCCATCGCATCTCGATGCGGCTGAAGCTCTGCCTTATGCGGCTCTACATAGTGCCTTGGATGAAGCGTTCCGCCGCCTGTTACAATAAGCACGTCATAATGGGTCTCAAACAATCCTTCAAAATTCTGGGTGAAATTAGACACAGGATGAAGACATATGCCCATACTTTCATAGAACTCCGTATAGGCAGCTTCCAGTACATCCGTTGTTTTGCCATACATGTTCTGTCCCTCACGCTGCGTTATCAGTGCATGGAGCATAGTTATTCCTCCTAGTATAATAATGGTGTAGTCAAACAAGACTACTCAGTTAATAAGTTT
>CAZATW010000071.1:0-8586 GCA_964488185.1 uncultured Coprococcus sp.
TCCAATCTCCCACCTGATATACGCTCCGCGAGGATGCGCAGGGATTCGTAAATGATTTCCGTTTTTCGGATGCCCCAAATGTCATTTACAGCAAAATAAATCCCGATGATTTTTAATTGAATCATCGGGATTTGTTTATAATGTCTTATATGACATCATAAAATTCTTAGCTGAAGTATCTCTTAAGTAATCCTTCAAAAGCTCTACCATGTCTGGCCTCATCTCTTGCCATCTCATGTACGGTATCATGAATTGCATCCAGATTAAGTGCCTTTGCACGCTTTGCAAGATCTGTCTTGCCTGCGGTTGCGCCATTTTCAGCTTCCACTCTCATCTCAAGATTCTTCTTTGTTGAGTCTGTTACCACCTCACCAAGAAGCTCTGCAAACTTAGCAGCATGCTCAGCCTCTTCAAAAGCAGCCTTCTCCCAATATAAACCAATTTCAGGATATCCTTCTCTATGAGCAACACGTGCCATAGCAAGATACATACCAACCTCTGTACACTCACCCTGGAAATTCGATCTTAAATCCTCAATAATATCCTCCGGTGCTCCCTGAGCAACACCAACAACATGCTCTGCTGCCCATGTCATATCAGCTCCCTGCTCTATGAACTTGTCAGCAGGTGCCTTACATACAGGGCACTGCTCCGGAGCAGCATCTCCTTCATAAACATATCCGCATACGCTACATACAAACTTTGCCATTGTTTTCTCCTCCATTAACATAATATTAATTATTTATTGAATAAAATTCTTAACTATATTTTATCTGAAAATGAAAATATGTCAACACTATCGAGATAAATTCTCATTAATTTTCAAGAGCAGCTTTTTTTAACAGATACTCATAATCGGTAACCGGTATCGGCTTGCTATAATAATAACCCTGTATGTAATGACATCCCCACTCTCTTAAATATTCTTTCTGCTCAAAGGTTTCTACACCCTCTGCAAGACTCTTTATCCCAAGATGATTTGCAATAGTGAGAATATCCTTTGCCATAAGCATATCCTTGTTATTGACCTCTCCGACTGCGATACCGTCTATAAAGCTTTTATCTATCTTTATGATATCAAGCGGCATATCCTTGAGTAATCCAAGACAGGAATAGCCTGTACCAAAGTCATCCATCGATATTTTAAAGCCCTGTGCTTTTATATCATTTAACACACCGATAAGATAGCTCATATCACTGAACTCTGCGCTCTCTGTAATCTCGAAATCAATAAGTGAATGCGGTACACCATATTCATCTACGATGTCGCATAATATATAGATTAAATCAGGTCTTGCAATCTGATGTCTTGACAAATTGACAGATATAGGAAACAGCGGTAATCCCAGCACCTTCCATTCTGCAAATTTCTTACATACCTGTCTTAGCACATATCTGTCTATAATATCAATTGTTCCGTCACTCTCAAATTGAGGTACGAAATATTGCGGCGACAGGATATCTCCCCCCTTATAAAACCATCTGATTAATGCCTCAGCTCCCGTCAGCTTATCATTCTGCGGATTGTATTTCGGCTGAAGATACACGACCAAATCTTCATTTTCTATGGCATACGGTAATTCAACCTTATATTTCTGTGCCATAACATATCTATGCTTCATCTCCTCCGTATAAAGCTTCAGTTCCGTCACATTATTCTTTGTACACAGATTCTGTGCCATTGCTGCCATATCTTCAATTCGCATATCCGTATTAATCGTCTCATTTTCATCATAGGCAACGATTCCGCAGCTATAGAACAACTTATATTTATGATTGGAAGGTAATTCACCAAGCTCTTCAAACAGGCCATATAAATGATTATAAAGCTTTTCTTCCGGCATATCCTTCACAATCATGGCAAAATTGTCTTTTTCACATTTTGCCGCATATAAAATCCAATTCTTCTGACCTAATACGTCACATATGTGTCTGAATAATTCTTTGGCTACCTCCCTGCCAAATATATTATTGACGAGCTTAAAGCTCTTAATATCGAATCTAGCAAAGATAAATCTATCCAGACCGATATACTCGCACTGCTCCAGCTTTGCCTTAAGCCATGTCCAGTTATAAAATCCTGTTGTTGAATCACGATAAGCAAGCTCATACAAATCCCGCTTTGACATGTTATCAAGGGTAAGCATTTCTTCTGTTTTTGTTTTCTTTGACCATACCGGGATTTCTACCTTCAGACTATCTGCACTCTCCATATAGCATACATAAGGAAGCTTATGATTTGCGACAACGTGGAGTTTTTCATTCTCAATATATAATTTGGCATAGGAATATGCATTTGCCATAAGACGTGGGATATCATCAATCAATGCGACATCAAAGCCGCTTATATCAACCACATCAAAGCCGGGAATCGTTACACTTACACAGTCGGCAGGCAGCTCATCCATATCGCTGTAGCCCAGCTCTAATCCCCCACACAATCTGGAATAGCCTGCTTCCGTCATCTTCTCCGGCATATAAAATAACGCTCTGTTGCCAAGCGGTCTGTAAATAGAGCCAAACCTCAGATGCCAGTCATAACCGTTTTCAGTACAAAACTCTTCATAACCATTTGCTGCAACAGTTCTTAATACATACAATTTTCTTTTAGGCTTGTACGCCTTTTCCCAATGAAGATCCATAAATCAACCTCTATATAAAATCAATTCCATAAAATAATCATACAATTAAATTAACGAAGTACGCTTCGCCCTTGACTCGTGCTGCTCTGTATATCTTCCTACTAAGCTCGTGCCTCGTTAAGTATCCGATTATCGTTAAGTATACCACAAAAGCATTATTCTTGGAAGAAGCAAAGCACAAAAAAGCCTTGTAAATCATATTAAATCATAAATAAGATTTCATAATAATCTACAAAGCTTTCCTTATATATTTTTTAATAGACATATTGTGCTTATCTGTTTAGTGACAACCGTTACAATTCTTGCAATTTCCACCACACTGAATGGATTTTCCTGCCTTTTTATCCTTCACAATACTTCTTACGGCAAAGAAGCAAATGACAAGAACTATCAAAATAACGATAGCAGTACTGATTGCTGGTCCCATAAAAATCGCCCTTTCATAAAGAAATTGGTTAGCTATTCCTAACCCTTCACAGGTAAGTATAGACTAACCAATTTCTTTTGTCAATACTGCTATTGATAAAAAATTACCTAACAGCTAAATCTATATAACTAATAATGAAATCCGCAGCTTCATCTATAGACATTCCACTTATATTCAGGCACATATCATATGCTTCCGCCACTCCCCATGCCTTTGCTGAATATGCATCATGATATTCCTTTCTCTTCTTATCCATACGTGCAATTGTAAATTTTGCTTCATGCTCGGAAAGCCTATCAGCCTCAATAACTCTGTTTATTCTATCCTCCATATCTGCACAGATAAATATTGACACAAGTCCGGTTTCATCGGCAAGAACGGAATCTGCACATCTGCCTACAACAACATAGGACTCACCGGCTTCTGCCTTCTTTCTTAAAAAAGCAAATTGCATATTTGCAGTTGCCTCTTCTATGGAATTTGAATGTTCACCGAGTCTTCTGGAAAACCATACGTTTCTAGGCTTTTCATCAAATTTTTTAAGCTCTTCATAATCTGAATTGATTTTTTCTGCAATTTCCTGCAAAATATTCTTATCATACAAAGAAATATTAAGCTTCTCTGCAATTCTTTTCGCTACAAGATGTCCGCAGCTGCCATATTGACGACCTATTGAGATTATAATCTGTTTATCCATTTTACCTCCTCCTCCTTTTGCTACAAATTAGCAGTAAACAAAGAATATAAATAGCATTAATATAGTTACAATAATGATTGTGGCAGGCGCAGCCGTCTTACAGTATTTGCCCCATCCGATTGGATGACCATTTTTTGCCGCAACTGATGTTCCGACAACATTGGCAGATGCACCTATAGGTGTTGCACTTCCACCGATATCGGTTCCCATTGAAAGCGTCCATGCAAGCGTATCCAAATCGACACCTGTTGTTGCCGCAAGACTGTTTACAACCGGAATCATTGTGGCTGCAAATGGTATATTATCAATAAATGCCGATGCAACGGCAGATACCCAAAGAATAATCGCTACCATAACCTTAATATTACCGCCACTTATGTCTCCTATAAATCCGGCAACCTTCTCAAGTATACCTGTCTGCTCCAGTCCGCCTACTACCATGAACAATCCTATAAAGAACAGTAACGTCTTATAATCAACCTTCTTAAGAAGCTCCGGCAGATACTTGATAAAGCATATCAATGTTACAAGTGCTATAAACACACCAATAAAAGCGACTGTAAGTCCTGTCATGGAATGTGTTACAAGCAATACTACCGCACATGCAAAAATGATGCAGCTCATCACAAAATATTTCATATCCGTAATGGCTGTCTTAGGTTCAGGAAGTGCTGAATAATCAACCGTTCCTGTACTCCTTGCAAGTTCTTTTCTGTATACAAAATAGAAATAGAATACAATAACAATCAGTGAAATCCCTGCCATAAGTCCTGTATGTGTAAGGAAATCAAAAAATGAATATCCAAGTGATGTACCGATTATAATATTTGGAGGGTCGCCACACATGGTTGCAGAGCCTCCCAGATTTGCACAGAATATCTCTGACAAAATCATTGGTACCGGGTCAATCTTCAACAGCCTCGCAAGTTCTACCGTAACTGCCGCCAAAAATAATATAACTGTAATACTATCAATAAACATTGCCAGTATTGCCGATAAAATCATAAATGAGATAAAAAGCGGTATCGGTTTGTAATTTACAAGCTTTGCCAGTTTCATACATAACCATCTGAAGAAACCAGCCTTTGCCATGCCTTCAACCATAACCATCATACCTGCAATAAAGATAATGGTTGCCCAGTTAATACCTGAGGTTGATTCCTCCGCCTGTCCTGATACATACCAGAACCCTTTTGTAAAAATACTTTTTACATTCAGTGTTTCCATGATTGCATTCGTACTATGCATACATAAGCCGAATACTAACCCCATGGTTAAAACACCACATACAAGTGTTACCCATTGTCTTTCAATCTTATCTAAAACAATAAGAATAAACATGGCAATAAAGATAACCAATGCAACTATCTGTGCTGCTGTCATTTTCTCTTCCTCCTATATTATACAACCTGTAATATCCTAACAGGTCAATATTTGCCACCGATTATAATAACACTTTGAAGATTTCAAAAACAGTGTAAAAATAAATAATTTTTAACAAGTTTTTTAGTCGATTTTTATTGTTTTTATCATCTGAATGAGCGTATAACAATAGGATGGGTAAAAGCCCATCCTATTAATTTATTCATAAATATATTATTATTTCAATATGTTTCTGGTGCAGGATATTTTTCAAGAAAATCTTCGGCACATTTCGTTGCATTATACCTTGAGAAATTAAATCCTCTTATGGCACCGTATTTCTCATTATCCTCAATTACATCGGTCAGATATTCGCTTATTCTTGCATCCCACCGGTAATATTTAGTCGTAATCGTATCATCTGAAGTATATTCATTCTCTTCAAAATATTTACACAATGCAGGAACAGCATCATCTCCTAAATTTGTAATATATCTAATATCCACTTCTCTGTCATGTGTCTGATTCAGATTATAATTTGCAATAATATTTGCAGGTCTTGAATATGCATATAATATAAACATCGCCATAATGACAAAGAATGTATAATGGAACAGCGGAAACGTATCAGAGAATATCCTTATCATAACTCCCGCCATCAAAACAGACGTAAGTGCAAGCATAAACAGCACTAGAATTCTCGCATATGTAAGGTCATATTCTTTAATATACATAACCATACGAACCACTGAGGATGCAATCATTATATAAGTACATACACTCATAACAGTAAGTATTATTTTCAGTACCGTACTTTTCTTAAACAGCTTTATACACAGAAGTACCATAATAAGATTTAATACAGCGACAAACAGTAACTGGAAAAATCCATGTCTGGCATACTCTGCATATGACATTCCGTCAGGCAGCTCCATATTATTGATAAAAAGATAAAGTATCTGTATTACCGAGAAAATCAAATAGAACAAGGTCAGCACACCTGTAATTGTTATCCCGATTATCGGTTCATATCCTATCGATTTCTCATTCATATAATCCAAATCCTTTTTAGGCAGCTTTACGACAATCCCATATACAAACAGGAATATAACAAATGCAAATATTGCCCAAAATACAATATCCATTGAGAATAAAAAGCTTCCAAATATTGATTCAATAACGGATTCAAACACCTCATCAGCAACAGCAAGAAGCTTCAGTACAAATACAAGAATCGGAATTACTATGATAATTCCAAGAAATACATATATACCCTTATGCCCCTTTTTTCCATTGGATTTCTTCAATGCACTATAATCAATAAACGACTCTCCTATATAAACAAAAGGCGAAATCATGACATCACAAAATGCCACAAGCGCCTTCAGCAGACTCCATCTTTTTACATTATTAAAATAACTGAGAAGTCCGAATATCTCCAGCACCAGAATTCCTGAATTACAGATAAATATAATTGCCTTATCTGCTGTAAGGCATTCCGCTGCTCCAAATAGTACCATACCTGAAAAGTAAATAATTAACTTCGTCTGTTTTGCAAGCGCTGCCGAGGTTGTAATTTCCCCATCATTTTCACGCGCCATCTGCTTTTCATATCTGACAAGCGAAAAACTAATGAACGCTATCGATATGAAAGAAAGCAACGAAGAAACGATACCCGACCAGTTTCTGTAAAGGCAAATAGCGCATATAATTGCATAAATCATAACAGGAACACCCATCAGCGCATAGCGTGTTGCTGACTCATTCGGATGCTTTATTTTAGGTTTCTGATAATACTGATATGGCATATTCTGCTGCGGCATCATCGGCTGCGGCATCATCTGTCTTGGCGGCATATTCTGCGGCGGCATACCCTGTCTTGGCGGTATATTCTGCTGCGACATCATCGGCTGCGGCATACCCTGTCTTGGCGGTATACCCTGCTGCGGCATACCCTGTCTTGGCGGCATACCCTGCGGCATACCCTGTCTTGGCGGTATACCCTGCTGTGGCATACCCTGTCTTGGCGGCATACCCTGTCTTGGCGGCATACCCTGCTGCGGCATACCCTGTCTTGGCGGCATATTCTGCTGCGGCATCATCTGTCTTGGCGGTATACCCTGTCTTGGCGGCATACCCTGTCTTGGCGGTATATTCTGCTGCGGCATCATCTGTTGTGGCATACTCTGCTGCCTCACCTCCTGATTCGGATTCCCATACATCGGAGGTATATTGGGATTTGGTTCATTCTGATTCGCTGTCATCTGCGCCATCTGCTCCGATTCATTACTATTTACATTGTTCTCCTGCGTATTTTCATTATCCATAAAATAAAACCTCCATATTATTACTCAAGTGATTTCTCTATATATTTTCTTATTTTATCACAGGATGCACCAAATGTTGCCATCTCTTCATCCGTAATAGGATATTCAATAATCTGTTCTATACCGTTTCTTCCTATAATAGCAGGAACTCCCGCCATAATATTCCTTTGTCCATACTCACCGTTTAAAAATGTAGACACCGGAAGAACCCTATGCTCATCATATAGAATTGCCTTACATAAATCAGCCAGTGCCATTCCGATTCCAAACTCCGTTGAACCCTTACCGACGATTATCTCGGTTCCCATCTGGTGGGTTCTGTTAAGAAGTGCCTCAAGCGTTATGCTTCCAAATCTTTCAGGAGCTTCTTCTATCAATTCCGTTAATGCCTTACCAACGATTCTGATTTGCGACATTGGAATGGATGAGGACTCGCCATGCTCTCCCATTGCAAAACAGGTTATACTTTTCATATCTATGTTCGCCAATTCGCTTATCGTCCTCTTAAGTCTGGCAGAATCTAACATTGTGCCGGTTCCAAATATCTTTGTAGCAGGATAATTATATTTCACCCTTAAATAATTGGCTATTACATCACATGGATTTGATATGGATATAATAATGCCATCAAATGTAGTCTGTTTCAAATTCTCAATAACATTATCCATGATTGCTGCCGTAGCATCTAACAAATCCATTCTTGTCTGACCCGGTTTTCTGCTCATACCCACAGCATTTACCAGAATGTCCGCATCATTTAACTCCGAATAATCTCCGGCATGTACCTGTACATGCCTATGTGTAAAACATGTACCGTCGGCTATATCTTTAGCCTGTGCAACTGCCCTCTCATGATTGATATCTATTAATACGATTTCATCACAAACTCCAAGATTTGCAATACTTAATGCACAGATTGAACCGACATGTCCCGCCCCTAAAATAATAATTTTACTCATCTTATCTCCTATTACATTTTATGATAATAATTCCAATCTTTCCCTAAAATATATCATATATAGCCATATGCAGCAAATAAAATATATCAGATGGGAGATGACTCCCGCCTCTATAGACGGCGAGTAACAAATTTACATCAGTGGGAGTCCAATCTCCCACCTGATATACGCT
>CAZATW010000072.1:0-8278 GCA_964488185.1 uncultured Coprococcus sp.
AATTCTTTTCTTGGAATTTCAGGGTTGTCATGTTGTTAATTTTTCAAGGTTCTGTTTTTCTGTCTTTGTTTACGACAGCTTTTACAATTTATCACAACTTCAATGTCCTGTCAACAACTTTTTTCTATTTTTTTACAAGATTTTTTTCTTGTAAAATATTATTTCTATAAGTTGCCATATTATCAAATATACTATCCAAGTTTGATAAGATATCTGCTATTTCTTTGAGTTGCGACAGCTTTTATAAGTTATCATAACCGAGTTGCCTTGTCAACCACATTTTTACAAAAAAATTGTACTAAATTCGATACAATTTATCCTCTGTTTATTTCATCTCAGTTATTTATGAATATAATATCTATTTTTAAATAACAGCTAATATTTTAAGGAAATCCCATTATACCCCAAATACGAATTATTCTATTGATAATCCTAAATTATGGGCTTCTTTTAAAGCCACACTTGTCCTAACGTCTCCTTTATCCCCGGCGTCTCTTACAAGTACCACCCTGCATCTTTCAAATGAAAAAAACAGTATAAACCGGTATGGCAGTTTTATAGCATCAAATCATTCTGGCAAGCAGCCGCGGCCACCAATATTAGAGCAAGTTTTTTCTATATATACTCCAATGCCTGAACAAGATTTGACACACCGATTACTTTGATACCCTCTAATTTCTTTATACTATCCATATTGGATTTTGGTACGATACATGTTGTAAAGCCCATCTTCTTTGCTTCATTTACCCTTTGTTCTGCCGAGGATACCCCACGCACCTCACCTGAAAGTCCGACCTCACCAAATGCCACCAGTCCTTCATCTACAGGTCTGTTTCTAAAGCTGGATACAAGGGCATAGACGATTCCCAAATCAGCAGATGGGTCATCGAGTCTCATCCCTCCTGCTATATTGACATATGCATCACAGCCTGATAGTACCAGTCCCACTCTCTTTTCCAGAACTGCCAGCAACAGATTCACTCTGTTATAGTCAAGACCCACACTTGTCCTTCTTGGCAGATTAAAGCTGGTCTGACAGACAAGTGCCTGTATCTCAAGAAGAAGCGGTCTGGTTCCCTCCATTGAGCAAACCACTACCGAACCTGATGTGTTCTGTGGTCTTCCGTCAAGCATAACCTTGGAAGGATTATTGACCTCTGAAAGACCTTTCTCCGTCATTTCAAATACACCTATCTCATTTGTTGAGCCAAACCTGTTTTTAACAGCTCGTAATATCCTAAATCCGGCATTTCTGTCTCCTTCAAAATAAAGCACGGTATCTACCATATGCTCAAGATTACGTGGTCCTGCCACGGTACCCTCTTTTGTTACATGTCCCACTATAAATATGGCGATATTCATTTGCTTTGCCATCTTCATAAGCCTTGCCGTAACCTCTTTAACCTGTGAAACACTTCCCGGAGCAGAACTGATATCGTCAACGATAATCGTTTGTATCGAATCAATTATAATAACCTTCGGCTTATCCTTCTGTACATATTCTTCTACGTCTTCAAGATTGTTTACACACAAAAGCAGCATGTCTTTTGCAAATTTTCCTATTCTCTCAGCACGCATCTTGATCTGGGACATGGATTCCTCGCCCGATACATAAAGTATCTTATATCCTGTTTCCGATAGATTCCTGCACATCTGTAATAAAATGGTAGATTTCCCGATCCCCGGGTCTCCCCCGACCAAAACAAGGGAGCCGCTTACTACGCCTCCTCCAAGAACCCTGTTGAGTTCCTCCAGTCCTGTGGAAAATCTTGTTTCATCTGCCGTAACGACCTCCAAAATACTTGTAGGCACTACCACAGCCCTTCTATCCGACTGCTTCTTAGTGCCTACAGATATTTTTTCCTCACAAAATGTATTCCATGCCCTGCATCCGGGGCATTGACCCATCCACTTTGAAGATTCAAATCCACATTCCTGGCAAAAAAATACTTGTTTTTCCTTTGCCATAACATCTCCTACTCAGTAGCGCTTACCGATAACGAAACCGCTGCATTAATCAACTGCTTTTATAACCTCTACCTTTACAAGCTTACCCGGCTCAAGCTCTACACTGATGCTCATCTTACCGCCTAGGTTTGTCTTATTCTTTCCTACATATATATCATCTATATGAACCTTGTATTCAGTTTCTGCTTCCAGCTCCAATGTTACAGATGAGGTCTCTGTACCCTCAACACTAAATACGACCGTATCCTCAGTTGATGTAAATCCATGAACCGCAGTTCCCGGTACGGACTCATATACGAACATACCGTTTCTCTCAAGCTTTGTTATCTCATTAAAGGTTTTTATCTTATATAAATCCCCCTTAAATTCAAATCCATCCTTTTTTGTCTTGGATGCAAGCTCATAGTTACCGAATTCCAAGCCCTCTGAATCCACATTAATCAAATCGTTTACTACTGACATTTTTTCTCCTCCTGTAATTATGTTTCTATCCGTCAATATCTTCCGCATCATTTTAAGATGCCAAATGTATCAAAGCACAAATGTATTTAGAAACAAACCAAATTTCTCTGTAATTATACAATATTCGTACAGCTTTTTCTATATATTTATTGCTTAATTACAAATTTTATTTTTCCATTTCTGACAGAAATCTGCACACTATCTCCTGCCTTAACATTTCCCTTCAGTATCTCTTCCGCCAATTCATCTTCTATATAAGTCTGAATTGTCCGTTTCAGCGGACGGGCACCATACTTTTTATCATACCCCTTCTCAAATATAAACTTCTTAATGGCATCACCATATTTGATTGTTATATTCATCTGAAGCTCAACACGCTTTTTCAGTTCTTTCAGCATAAGCTCGGAAATACGTTTTACATCCTCTTCTGTCAAAGCTCGAAATACAATGATATCATCAATTCTGTTTAAGAACTCCGGTTTAAAGTCCTTCTTTACCTCCTCCATGACATTATTCTTCATTGCATCATGGTCGGCATCAGGATTATCTACAGTTACAAATCCCAGCTTTTTAGGGTCAATAATTCGCGATGCACCTGCATTTGAGGTCATTATAATAATCGTATTTTTAAAGTCTACCTTTCTTCCCTGAGAATCGGTTATATGTCCATCGTCAAGCACCTGCAATAAAATATTGAACACATCACTATGTGCCTTCTCTATTTCATCAAACAAAATAACCGAATATGGATTGCATCGTACCTTCTCGCTTAGCTGTCCGCCTTCTTCAAAGCCTACATATCCCGGAGGTGAGCCTATCATTTTTGATACACTATGCTTCTCCATATACTCGGACATATCAACCCTGATCAGTGCATCCTCACTGCCGAATACCACCTCTGCAAGTGCCTTTGAAAGCTCAGTCTTACCGACACCTGTCGGACCTAAAAACAGAAATGAACCAACAGGTCTTTTCGGGTCTTTCAGACCAACTCTGCTTCTTTTTATTGCTCTTGCAACAGAAGTAACAGCCTCATTCTGCCCAATGATGCGCTGATGAAGCTCCTGCTCTAATCTTGAAAGCTTCTTTGACTCCTTTTCAGTGAGCTTGCTTACAGGTATTTTTGTCCATACCGATACAACATCTGCAATATCGTTTTCATTCACGGTTATTTTTTTCGCTGTACCTGCACCTGTTTTTTCCATCTCTTTTTCGATATGCTTCTGACTCTCTAATATTTCAGAGGCAGCAGCTATATTTCCGCTTGCCAGTGCAGACTCTAAATCATTTGACAAAGCATCCATTTCAAGCTGAAGCTCTTTATTCCTGCCTGATTTATCGCCAAAGCCTAATCGTTTCCTTGAGCACGCTTCATCCATTAAATCGATTGCCTTATCCGGCAAAAACCTGTCACTGATATATCTTGAAGAATAATCTACTGCTGCTTCTATGGCTTCATCACTGATATTGACCTTGTGATGCTCCTCGTAACAGCTTCTCAATTCCTTCAGTATCATCACAGCCTCATCCCTGTCAGGCTCCTCCACGTAGACAGGCTGAAAACGTCTCTCAAGTGCTGCATCCTTTTCGATATATTTTCTATATTCCGCCCTTGTGGTCGCACCTATCATTTGTATCTCACCACGTGATAAGGACGGTTTCAATATATTAGATGCATCAATTGCACCTTCTGCGCCACCCGCTCCGATAATCGTATGAAGCTCGTCTATAAACAAAATAACATTTCCATCTGCCTTTACTTCATTGATTACCTTTTTAATTCTCTCTTCAAATTCACCCCTATACTTGGAGCCTGCTACCATGCTTGATAAATCCAGGGAAAGCAGCCGCTTTCCTTTGACGGTATCTGGAACCTCACCCTTTGATATAAGGTATGCGATTCCCTCCACTACAGCAGTTTTTCCTACGCCCGGCTCCCCCACCATACATGGATTGTTTTTCATGCGGCGGCTAAGTATCTGCATCACACGCTGTATTTCTTCAGTTCTTCCGACAACAGGGTCCAGATGCCCCTGCCTTGCTTCATTTGTCAAATCCCTCGAATACATTTCAAGAGTCGGAGTAGAAGACTTTGTCTTGCTTCCGCGCTTTTTCATGCTGACAAATTCTTTCTTTGCCGTGTTTCCGTCTATTCCACAGGCAACAAGGATATCAACATAGACCTTCTGTATATTGATATCATTCGATATCATCAATTTTACAGCCACGCAATCAGGGACCTTAATCATTGCTAACAGCAAATGCTCACTTCCTATCTCAAGATTACCCAGCCTTACTGCCTCTTTCTCAGCATTTTCCAAAATAAGCTTTGCGCTATTGGTATATTTATCTTTTTCCGCAGTTACAACCCCGGCAGGCTCCAATGTTGATTTCAATATCTCTATGATTTTCAGTATATTAACTTCGTTTTCTGCAAGTATTCTTTTTGCAGTCGTATCCTCTACCGTTGCAAGCGCAACAAGAAAATGCTCGCTTCCCACGAAATCTTGTCCCAGTTTTTTTGCAATCCGTTTCGCTTCTTTAATTATCTTCTCCGTTTGTTTGCTATATGGAAGTTTCAATACGGTCACCTCTTTTAAATCTTATTTTTATAACGCATTCTTGACTCTACGAAAATGAACATTCCATAGAGTTAAAAAGGCTCTGAAATAGACAACTATTCCAGAAAGCCTTTTCTTTTGTAAGAATATATGAAATTCTACTGTTCGTCTATAGCTTTTCCGATATCATGACGCATGTATTTATTGTCAAATGTTATAAGCTCTGTTGCAGCATAAGCATTTGCTCTGGCTTCAAACAAATCCTTTCCTTTTGCTGTTACGCCAAGAACTCTTCCGCCGTTTGTTAATACAGCTCCGTCTTTCAGCTTTGTTCCTGCATGAAATACATAATAGCCTTTCTTGTCTTTGAATGAATCAAGTCCCTTAATCTCAAATCCCTTTTCATAGGAAACAGGATAGCCGTCTGATGCCAATACAACGCACACTGCCGCATTATCTTCAAACGCAAGCTCTACATTGTCAAGCGTTCCATCGATACAAGCTTCCATTACGTCAATGATATCATTTTTCATTCTTGGAAGTACGACCTGAGCTTCAGGGTCTCCGAATCTGGCATTATATTCAAGAACCTTTACACCGTTTGGCGTCATCATAAGGCCGCAGAACAGAACACCTTTAAATTCCCTTCCCTCTGCCTTCATTGCCGCCATAGTTGGTTTGTAAATGTTCTCCATACAATACGCATCTATCTCTTTTGTATAGAACGGACTTGGTGAAAATGTACCCATACCACCTGTATTCAGTCCCTGATCTCCATCCTGCGCTCTCTTATGGTCCTGTGCGGAAGTCATCGGTTTAATGGTTGTCCCGTCACAGAAGCAAAGCACGGAAACCTCACGTCCTGTCATAAATTCCTCTATAACCATTGTATTTCCTGCGTTTCCAAAATGCTTATCCAGCATGATTTCCTTTACGCCTGCTTTCGCTTCTTCAAGGCTGTTGCAAATAAGAACACCCTTTCCGAGCGCAAGACCATCTGCTTTCAGTACGATAGGAAAGCTTGCCGTCTCAAGATATTCTAATGCCTTATCTGCATCCGTGAAATTCTCATAGGCAGCAGTTGGTATATTATATTTCTTCATAAGGTCTTTTGAAAATGCTTTTGAGCCTTCTATTATCGCCGCATTTGCACGTGGTCCAAATGCTCTGATACCTGCTGCTTCAAATGCATCCACTGCACCTGCAACAAGTGGGTCATCAGGTGCTACAACAACCAAATCAATCTCTTTGTCTTTTGCAAATGCAACAAGCTTTGCAAAATCCATAACACCGATATCTGCACATTCGGCAAGCTCTGCAATTCCTGCATTTCCCGGTGCACAGTATATCTTTGATACACGTTTACTTTTCGCAATGCTTGTAACAATCGCATGTTCTCTTCCACCGCTTCCTACAACTAAAACCTTCATCTCATTTTCCTCCTTAAGCACGTAGAAATTTCTGTCCGTTTTTCCAGCTTGAACAAATAAAATTTCCCGCCTAGTCCTCAACGACTGCTATACCATCTATTACCTTGACCTTGCCATGAGCTATCTTATCAATAGCCGCAGGCATAATAACCCATTCGGCCTGTTCCATCACTCTTCTCTGTAACACTTCCGGCGTATCACCGTTTTTCACTTCCACAGCCTTCTGCATAATAATAGGACCCGTATCCGTTCCCTTATCTACAAAATGAACGGTTGCACCCACTAGCTTTACACCTCGCAAAAGCGCCGCCTCGTGAACCTTAAGACCATAATAGCCTGTCCCACAAAAAGAAGGAATCAGTGAAGGATGAATATTGATAATCTTATTCGTATATGCATCTATCATGATCTCCGGTATAACGACAAGAAATCCTGCCAGAACGATCAAATCCACGTTCAGCGAATGAACGGTATCAAGTAACGCCCTGTTAAACACCTCTCTGTTTTCATAATTCTTTGGTGAAACCACCATAGCAGGTATTCCTGCTTTCTTCGCTCTTGTAAGGGCATATGCATTTTCATTATTACTGATAACACCGGCTATTTCCGTATCTGTAATATCACCTGATGCTATTTTATCTATGATTGCCTGAAGGTTTGTTCCGCCTCCTGACACAAGTACTGCTATTCTTAGCATAATACGACTCCCTTTTCTCCGCTAACGGCACTACCGATTACATATGCGGTTTCACCTGCATCAAGAAGCGCCTTGAGTGTCTTATCTGCATCCGAGGAATCAACCGCAATACACATACCAATACCCATGTTATAGGTGTTATACATCATCTTCTCATCGATATCACCCGTCTTTGCAAGAAGCTTAAATATGGCAGGCACCTCATAAGAGTCCTTTTGAATGGATGCACAAATACCAGCAGGCAACATTCTAGGAATATTCTCGTAAAAGCCTCCGCCTGTAATATGACTGCATCCCTTGATTCTGACTCCTGCATTCTTCACGGACTTAAGTGCCTTAACATAGATTCTGGTCGGCGCAAGCAGTGCCTCTCCAAGCGTTGTACCCAGCTCATCATAATATGTATTGAGTGACTCACTTGTCATATCAAACACCTTACGAACAAGAGAAAAACCGTTGCTGTGAACACCGCTTGATGCAATACCAATCAGTACATCTCCCGCCTTTATATCCTGACCTGTGATTAAATCCTTCTTCTCAACGACACCCACGGCAAATCCCGCAAGGTCATATTCATCCTCCGGCATCAGCCCCGGATGCTCGGCCGTCTCTCCGCCAATCAGTGCCGCCTCTGACTGAATACAGCCCTCTGCCACACCGCTTACAATAGTGGCTATCTTCTCAGGGTAATTCTTACCGCACGCAATATAATCAAGGAAAAATAATGGTTCACCGCCGGCACATGCAATATCGTTTACACACATTGCAACCGCATCAATTCCAATGGTATCATGCTTATCCATAATAAAGGCAAGCTTAACCTTTGTACCGCATCCATCTGTACCGGATAATAACACAGGCTCTTCCATCTCTTTGATTTTCTTTAAAGAAAACGCACCTGAAAATCCACCCAGTCCGCCAAGCACTTCCTCGCGCATTGTCTTTTTTACATATTTCTTCATCAGCTCAACTGACTGATACCCTGCTTCAATATCCACACCGGCATTTTTATAATCCACTTTTTATTTCCTCCTGTCACATTTGTTGTTTTTCATTCCTGTAAATTATAAGTTATTAACGTGACTTTGTAAAGAATGTTTATCCTATAGTTAGTGTATAATTTTAATTGGCAAAAAAAAGGGAAGAAGTAAAATACCTCT
>CAZATW010000073.1:0-8105 GCA_964488185.1 uncultured Coprococcus sp.
AAATTTGTTACTCGCCGCCTATAGAGGCGGGAGTCATCTCCCATCTGATATATAATTATCATATAAGCTTAAGTGACAAAATATGTAATATTCGCAGATAAGCGACAATTATAGTGGTAGACCATATAGGTATGCCGCTATGATTGTGCATCTTCTGGTTTTACATTTCGTTTACATACAATTCTTCGTATATCAATAATGAAATAATATATTATGACCCCATAGCAGATGATGCGTATCAGGCGAAGAATCAGGTTCTTTCTATAAGTTTCTTCTTGTATTCTTCTTTTCGGTGTCGTATATTCGTCTTCATTGTCAATTAAATTTTTTGAATATATAAAGGATGCTTTGGCATCGGTTTTTATGGTCGGAAACCTCGAGATTTCGTATATATTTTCCTTCCATCCAAGAAAATAAGCTGTTATATCGGTTATTTCTCCGTCTACCTTATTATTTCGGTTTACGCCTTTTCTGGAATTTCCAAGCATAATATCCTTAGGATATTTATCATATACATAGTTAATAAATTCCCTTGTAATTCCGTTCATGGTGTCTGTACAATACAAATCCCGTGCGCCAAATAAATGTAATATCTCATGAGCATAGGTTTCCGGTTTTAATTCTAAGTCTGTTGTGGACCACCTCAGGTTGATAAAGCATATTTCGCAATATCGTTTTTTATCTGCACCGTAGAAATAGTAGTATGTTGTTGCCGCATCGGCTTCGTTATCAATAAAGATAAGAAAACCAATACTGTTTACCTGATATTTAGACATAATATATTCAATATTGATATTATGGTTTATGTAGTCGTAAACATCATGTCGCAGCTTATTGGCAGCTTCTCCGGAGGCACTTCCCTCATTTGAGATTGTAGTTCCAAGAAATTCAGTATCTGTCATACAGTGATATTCCAAATCAGGATGTTCATCAATATCATAGATGAGATTAACCGCCTTACCGTACCTTTCACCCTCGTTCTTTAAGAAATCACATGCTATTTTCATGTTCTTTTTAACAAGCTCAATATCTTCATTGGACCAACTGGAATCTTTGTCATTCAAGAAAATACTGACTAAAACAGTATCACCGTCTAAATATTTTGCACTGCCTGTGGTGCTTTGTCCCCAATCAGAATACGGTTTTCCTGAATCAGTTTTAGAAAGGCTTTTATCAGACGAACTACAGGATGAGCAAACAAATAATACACCAATTAACAGGGTGATGATTAAGGCAGTATACTTAGGCGATTTAGTATGCCTGAAAAGCTGATGTTTAAATATAAACTGATTACCGTATTTGCTATTTTTTATGTCATAGTTATCCTTATTTAATAAAATCATTTACGGCATTTTCCCCTTTGAATAATTGTTAATGTTTATCTGATTGTTATATCTGACAGACTATCCTTTTATAAAATCTTCACTACAATAAATTATATCTTTTTTGTAGCAAATTAATAGTATTATACTTTAATTAGCGTAAAGAAGAAAACAAAAATAGGCGGATTCATTAAAAATTTTTCTTATATATAGCAGCATCTGCAAATGGCTGACTGCGGCCTGCATATACTGTAGAAATACGGCAAATTACTTGACAAGTGTAATAAAAAAGGTTACTATCCAGCTATCAGTAAGCTGTTTGATATAACGGTTTTTGATAGTTGGAAAATTATAAATTTATACGAGGTGTAAAATCATGCAGGAATTAAAGCCAATCAAAGAAGGGAAAGTAAGAGAGATTTATGATAACGGCGACAGCCTTATTATGGTTGCTACAGACCGTATCAGTTGTTTTGATGTTATACTTGATAACAATATATCCAAGAAGGGTACTGTGCTTACACAGATGTCCAGGTTCTGGTTTGATATGACAGAGGACATTCTTCCAAATCATATGATTTCAGTAGATGTCAATGATATGCCTGAGTTCTTCCGTCAGGAGAAATTTGACGGCAACAGTATGATGTGCAAAAAGCTGACAATGCTTCCGATTGAGTGTATCGTAAGAGGATATATTACAGGAAGCGGCTGGGCAAGCTACAAGGAGAATGGTACAGTATGTGGTATTAAGCTTCCGGAAGGACTTAAGGAGTCAGACAGACTTCCTGAACCAATATATACACCGTCTACAAAAGCGGAGATTGGCGACCATGATGAAAATATATCATATGAGCAGAGTGTAGCTCATCTTGAAAAGCATTTCCCTGGCAAGGGGGAGGAGTATGCAGCAAAGCTTCGTGACTGCACGATTGCATTATATAAGAAGTGTGCTGAGTATGCACTGGGCAAGGGCATTATCATTGCAGATACAAAGTTTGAGTTTGGTCTTGATGAGGATGGAAATCTTGTGATCGGTGACGAGATGCTGACACCTGACAGCTCACGTTTCTGGCCGGCAGAGGGGTATGAACCGGGACACGGTCAGCCATCCTTTGACAAGCAGTTCGCTCGTGACTGGCTCAAGGCAAATCCGGACAAGGGATGGAAGTTACCTGAGGATGTTGCTCAGAAGACCATTGATATCTACCTTGAGGGATATGAGAAGCTGACAGGAAAGAAGCTGGTATAAGGTTAATGATTCCGTTGGAATGCATAGAATTTATAAACGCCTGAGAAATTGGATTCTCAGGCGTTTTATATCAGATGGGAGATGACTCCCGCCTCTATAGGCGAGCGAGTCTTGAATGATTATGGTTTCAATTTGGAAGCTGAAGCTTTGATTTAATTTCATTTATTTGAGATTTTCCTATATGCTGCACCTAAGCTTAAATTCAAATGATATTAATTGCAATATAGCATATTACCTCTGGTATGTATAGCGGTACGAAATGAAATACAAACGCGTTACCGGCAAAACGCTTTCTCAAGATATTCCTAAAATTTATCTCAATAATTTAAAAGAAATCTTTAACATCACCTTAAACAAAACAGGCATATTTTGTAACAGATTAGATACAAATTAGATGCATGCACAGGCTATAATAAAACAAAGTGATAGAAAAGTGTTTAATAAAGCTTAAATATGCCGCTCCTTTGTTGATTTTAATTTGCATTGAACTATAATCGTAATGGTTGGATTTGTATCAATGAATCTGCTTATGAAAAGACAGGCGTTCTATAAACACTCGTTATTACTAAAAAGTAAGAGAGGAAATAACGCAATCAATTTGCGGAGAAATTATGAAAAACGTATTAGAATATCTTGAACAGTCATCAGCGCTTTATCCTGATAAGGTGGCAATTGCTGATGCCGAAAATCGTTTAACGTATCAAGAATTAAAGGAACAGGCACAGTGTATAGGAAGTCTGCTGATAGAAAAGCTGGGAGTAAATTTCGGTATGGCATATCCTGTAGCTGTCCTTATGGATAAATGTGCATTTAGTCTTGCAGCATTTATGGGTGTTGTCTACAGTGGGAGCTTTTATGTAGTGATAGATGCCGAGATGCCTGTGGAGAGAATCAATACCATATTTGAAGCATTATCACCTGTAGCGGTGCTGACCGATACAGTACATATGGACAAGGCAAAGAAGCTGAAGCTTTCAGAGGGTGGAATCGTAGTAGGAATCGAAGATGCACCGAAGGCTTCGGATATGCAATCGGACAAGCTCAATCAGGTAAGATGCAATATGATCGATACCGATCCGGTATATGCGTTATTTACATCGGGCTCGACAGGGGTTCCGAAGGGAGCGGTAGTCAGTCATAGGAATGTGATTTCCTATACGACATGGTATACGGATACGTTTGGTATCGACAGCGATACGATATTTGGAAATCAGACACCATTTTATTTCTCAATGTCTGTTTCCGATGTATACAGCAGCTTAAGCAGCGGTGCAACATTGCAGATTATTCCAAAATCACTTTTTTCTTTCCCAATTAAGCTGATGGAATATATGAATGAAAGAAAAATCAATACCATATACTGGGTGCCTTCGGCGCTTTGTATTATTGCGAATTGGAAGATGTTTCAATATGCAAGTCTGCCGCTTTTAAAGAAGGTTCTGTTTGCGGGAGAGGTTATGCCGACAAGACAACTGAATTACTGGATTGCAAATCTGCCAGATGCAACCTTTGCAAATCTGTTCGGGCCGACGGAAACGACTGATATATGCACATATTATGTGGTAAACAGAAGCTTTGCGGATGACGAGCCGCTTCCGATGGGAAATGCCTGTAACAACTGTAGTGTATTTGTTTTGGATGAAGCAGGACAGCTTGTCACACCGGAGATTGATACGGAAACAGGCTATAGCAGAGAGGGTGAGCTTTATGCAAGAGGTTCATTTGTGGCTATGGGCTATTACGGAAATCAAGAGAAGACAGAGACCGCATTTGTACAAAATCCGCTCAATGATAAATATCCTGAGCTTGTATATAAGACAGGCGATTTAGTGAAATATAATCAATACGGTGAACTGGTATATATTACCAGAAAGGATTTTCAGATCAAGCATATGGGCTACAGAATAGAGCTTGGCGAGGTTGAGGCGGCTGCCGGTGCGCTTTCCGGTATCAAGGCATGTGCTGCCGTATTTGATGCAGAAAAGGACAAGATTGTATTTGTTTATGAAGGCAAAAAATATGATGATAAGGAGATTATAGACGGAATCGGAAAGAGAGTTCCGCATTATATGCTTCCGAATGTGATTGTCAGAATTAAGAGTATGCCGCATAACCAGAATGGGAAGATAGACAGAAAATGGCTTACGGCAAACTACGAAGCTGGAATACAAAGCAGATAAAATGTTTGTATTGGATAAATAGGATATCAGAAAAAATTATTTAATAAAGGAGACATAAAAAATGGAAGAATTATTAGAAATCATGAGCGAAGTGAAACCGGGAGTTACATTTGAGGGAGATTCAGATTTGATTGGCCACGGACTGCTTGACTCAATCGCTATTGTTACACTGGTTGGAGAGTTGTGTGATGCATTTGATATAGAGATATCACCTGTTGATGTAGTTCCGGAGAATTTTAAGACAGTAGAAGCAATTTATGCACTGATTACAAGATTGCAGGAAGACTAAGTAACGCGAGGAAGAGAGAATGGGTTATACATCATTTGCATATCTGGGTTTGCTGGCAGCATCCTTTTTCTTCTATATGATACTTCCGCTTAAGCATAGATGGAAGGTGCTGCTTTTATTTAGTTATGCTTTTTATTTCATAAATTCAGGAAAATATATTGTGTTTATTCTGCTTAGCACAGTTTCCATTTATCTGACAGGCCTGATGCTGAACAAGATTGATGATGGTTTTACGATGGCGAAGAAGGGGATTTCAAAGGAAAGCAAGAAGGAATACAAGGCTGTTATTGCATGGCAGAAGAAATTTGTCTGTGTATTTGCTGTGTTGTTCAATCTGGGGATACTTGTGTTTCTGAAATATTTCAATTTCCTTGGAGAATCGGTGAATGGTCTGCTGAAGCTGCTTCATTTAAGCCCGTCAGTTCCGGTTTTTAATCTGATGCTGCCGCTTGGTATATCCTTTTATACGATGTCGGCAATAAGCTATGTGGTAGATGTATACAGAGGCAAATACAGAGCAACGGATCATCTTGGAAAGGTTGCACTTTTCCTTGTATTTTTCCCACATATCGTTGAGGGACCTATAGGCAGGTTTGATTTGCTGGCTGACCAGTTATATGAGGGTCATAAATTTGATTATAATAATATGATGCTTGGTTTGCAGCTCATATTCTGGGGACTTTTTAAGAAATTTGTACTTGCCGACAGGGCCAATATGCTGGTAACTACCGTGTTTAAGAATTATATGGAGTATGACGGAATATATGTTGTAGTTGCCATGCTGCTTTATACGCTGCTTCTTTATGCGGAGTTCTCAGGCTGTATGGATATTGTTATGGGCAGTGCCCAGATGTTCGGCATCACCATGTCGAAGAACTTTGAGAGACCGTTTATTTCAAAGACTGTAAGTGAGTTCTGGAGAAGATGGCATATGACACTGGGTTCATGGTTCAGGGATTATGTATTTTATTCGGTATCACTGTCCAAACCCTTTATGAAGTTCTCAAAGAAGGTTAAGGAAAAGCTGAGTCCATTCTTGGGAAGCCTGATTCCTGCGGCAGTTGCGATGTTCGCCGTATGGTTCTCAACAGGTATCTGGCATGGCGCAAGCTGGAAATATGTAGCATATGGTCTGTACTATTATGTTATTATGTTGATTGGTATGCTGATAGAACCGGCTACCGTAAAGGTCTGTGAAAAGATACATTTGAACAGAAAGTCTGCAGGATATAAGCTGTTTCAGATGATAAGAACCTTTATTCTTGTGAATATAGGAATGCTTATGTTCAGAGCTGATACCTTTTCATCATTTATTCATATGCTGGGTTCGATGTTTACAGGCTTTTCATTTGCACCTGTATCGGATGGAAGTATATTTGAGATCGGGTGCGACATAAAGGATTTTGTAGTGCTGATAATAGGTGCGTTTATTTTGCTTGTGGTCGGACTTTATGAGGAAAAAGGTCATTCAGTTCGTGAGACGGTTGCAAAGCAGAATATTGTCGTAAGATGGATTTGCTATTATGCATTGATATTTATTGTTCTGATATTTGGTGCGTATGGTCATGGATATCAGGCAACAGGCTTTATATATGCACAATTCTAGGAGATAAAAATGGAAGAATCAAAGAAAAGGAAAATTACAATAATAAGATTGATAAAGGTTATCGTATTCCTTGCAGGATTTGTAGGTTTGTCTGTGATTGTATCATACATGCTTACACCGAAGAGCAGTCACCCTGAAAGCGGTATCTCATATCCGAGTGCAAGAGGCTTCTATGGAGAACCTGAAAACACCATAGATATCGTTGTTCTTGGTAATAGTGGTGCGTATAGTGGTTTTTCACCGATGGAGCTGTGGAACAAGTTTGGGTATGTTTCCTATGTAGCCTCGGAGGGAAATCAAAATCTTGGAGAGTCTATATGCATATTTGATGAGGTGTTAAAGAGACAGAAGCCGAAGCTTCTTATTATAGATGTGGACTGTTTCTGGCAGACGAAAAATGAGCTTGCCCGAATCGAGTATAGTCTGAAAGCATATTTATACAGATGGTTTCCGATGTTTAAGTACCATGACAGATGGAAAACCACCACGCTTGATGAGATGTTTGCAGAAAAACAATATAATTACAGAACAACGACAAAGGGACAATACTTGTCTCGGGATACAAAGGCATTAGAAAAAGAGTTTGTGATGGAAAAAACCGATAAGGTCGAGGAAGTACCAAAATCGTCAGTTGTATTTATGAATATACTCCTAAAGAAATGTGAGGAAAATGGTATTGAAGTTCTGCTTATAGATGTACCTGCTACCCATTCATGGAATTATGCAAAGCATAATGGTGTAGAGGCGTTTGCAAAGGAAAAGGGACTTCATTTTATAGACCTTAGTCTGGTAACGGATGAGAAGTATGCTATAAACTGGGAGAAAGATACGCGTGATGGCGGAAGACATTTGAACAGTTATGGTGCACGTAAAGTGACAAGATATCTCGGCGAATTTATTCAGGAGAATTATGATATAGAGGACAAGCGTGGTGATGAAGCATATTCACAGTGGGATGAAGACTATAAGGAATATAAGGCATTTATGAAAAAGGGCAGAAAGAAAGTTAAAAAGTAATTGATATTTGATTTATTTATTTATATGATAAGGTCATCATTTGCAGAATAAATGATGACCTTTGATTTATTAGGCATATACAATTTGCTATATAGAATATATGTGAATATACGTTTTGCGATACGGAACTCCAGTTTTGGCAAGGTGGTTTAGGCCATTTGTATATGGTAAAACATCAGGGGTATAGAAAAAATTATAGGCATTTTAAGAATAACCGGGGGGTTATATAAATATGGAAAACAGCTATCAATATTTTGAAAACAGGGCGTGTAAGTATTTTCCCTGCCATAAAGATTATGACGGGCAGGGGTTAAACTGTTTGTTTTGTTACTGTCCGATGTATACCTACAAGAACTGTCTGGGAAAGCCTTTGTTTAAAAAGAATTCAAAGTCCAGCTAATAAATGTCAATAGTAAAATGTAAAAATTTCAAAATTATTATT
>CAZATW010000074.1:0-8067 GCA_964488185.1 uncultured Coprococcus sp.
GAAACTTATTAACTGAGTAGTCTTGTTTGACTACACCATTATTATACTAGGAGGAGTATCATGAAATGTACATATGTTATAAATGGACATGATGGAGGATATGCCACTTATAAATATCCTGATGACAGCTTTGTGTCTGATACGGAAATTAACAGATATTTATCAAGTATCGGCTGTTGCCCGAGAAGAGATTTTAATGTTGGTTTATTGCTAGAAAATAATCGAATAATTGTATCTTATGTAAATAAATATCAAAGTGTGGGAGTCCCAATGTATTTTAAGAATATGATTATTTCTGAAATCGATAAACAAATTTTGGATAAATATTTTGATAATATATTATCCTGCCGATTTTCTTCCAAAGAAGATTTTGAGCAGATATGTAAAAATAAAACCATGATAAGTAAATTGGCAAAAGGTATTCCGGAAACACCAATGCATTTTATGGATATTGCTGTAGATGATAACGCTTTGATAGAAATATTGTATGAGTTCGTAAAACGATTAATAACAGGTGAAAGAGAACCGATATTTATTTGTGTTCCAAGTTCGGAAGAGGCCTCTTATAGAGAGTATTGTATAGCAGCAATGAGTCATATTACAAGACATTTGCCTGTGGGTCTTAAGGCAAAAGCAAGCTTTTCGATGGCGACCGGAAGTAATAATGACTTATATAGCTTTGTCTTTATTGATGAGGATGAGACTGGCATTGGTAGTTTGACGTATAGAATAGATCGACTGAATGGAAGCCATATGGCAGATAAAGAAATAGAATTGTTAGTGACAAAATTGGTTCAGGATGCTGATTATTTGCTTCAGATAAAAGAGAACATAGATTCTAAATATGAAATCAAACAATTGACTGCTTCAAAATATGTTTCATATTTAAAATTAGAAGAGTATGACAATATAAAAGAGATATCGCTCAATTGTTTAAAAGATTGGGATAATGCACTACGCAGGCTAAGGACGATAAAAGATGAGTTTTATAAAAAAAACCTATATGAGGTTATTAGTCGTTTGATTTCGGAGGATGTTATTTCGGCTGGCAAGTTGAGCGGCATCTTTTTTGATGAGCGTATTTTAACATATGATGGATTAGTTACATTTTTAAACAGTTATTCTGAAATATTGATGTATCTTGCTGACAATGGAGTTGTTTTAAACGATGAATTATTGTTTTCGTACAACAGTGTGATATGTAGTCTGTCAGGAGAAGAGGATAAAGAAATATTTTATGAAAATATCAATGATAGTTTTAATGTTAAGAAAAATGAACTGCAGCATTATTTTACTGATAATGGTATAAATTTCATTGAGAAAAATATACAGGATAGAATTAAAGAGGCCAGATTGAATAAAACGATAAGGAAGCTTGATAAAAAATTACAAGACTGTACCAGCTTTGCCGAAGCTGTTAAATGCATAAATTCAGTAATAACTGATGAAGAAAAAGGTACAGTACAATTGGATGCTAATATTCTGATGAAAGTATATGATAATATTACTTATATAAATCCGGTTGATTCTGATGCCACAGCATATGTTAATTTATTTAATGATTATACAGCTGCAAGATCCTGCTTGAAAAAATATTTTCCGCAGGAATTAATTACAGAGATAGATAATAGAATTGCATCGATACAAAAGCACATATTAGAATTATCAGAAAGTAAATTGAAAGAAGAAGTATCAAAGTGTGCTACATTTGAAGCCTTGATAAAAGTGTTTGATAAATATTATGGATTAAATCTTATTAGCTCGGATAAGACCCTTTTGGATAATGCTTTTACTTATTTTTATGATACGGTTTTGTATTCTAAAATATGTAATAATGATGATGATGAGTATTTAGACGTATTGGATATTGATGCTTATGAGCAGAAGCTTATTACTGTAGGTGTATCAAAGGCTAAGTTTTTTGAAATCAGAGAAAACATATATGAATTAAGAAATGCTTATCATAAAAAGACAGATGCTTTAGGCTTGACCAGTACAGTAGCTAATATTAAAGGTAAATATGGATATTCTCTGGCAACAAATACACAGTATGAAGATTTCATAACAAATGAAACAACTGATACACAGGTATATAAGCCAATAGACGATGAAATAAAAGGTAGAAAGAAAGGAAAATCTATATTTAAGGAAATATTGAAGATAGCTATTATTGCGCTTATATCATTATTTGTTGGTTTTATAATAGGATTTATTTTAGGGAACCATTATAATAAAAATAATGGGAATACCGGCATATCAAGTCCTACAGATGCGGATATTGATATAACCGAATACGATGCGGATGTTGACGAAACCGATGATAACACAGAGGTTAGTTCTGAAGAAGACGATGATAGTATGGATGATATACGCTCGGATGATGAGTGCATTGACGAAAATGACGGTGACAAAGAATTATCTTTGATATCAGAAGGAGTCCGAGATGCATGGGAAAGTGGTGATGTGGAGCGTATTAATGAAACCAAAGAAATATTTGAGACATATGGTGTAAATGCAATAATAAGGATGATTGATAGTGATAAGAGTGATCAGAATGAAAGAAAAGTACTGGAAGAATATCTTATTGTAAAATGTGCTATGGAAGATGAGGGATTTGATGCTGAGAATTTCGAATTGATATCTGCAGCAATATGGAAATCTGATAATATTTCACAACAAATTGCATCATATTATGGTTATGATGAGGTTGAAAGTGATATTTTTGTCATGGTTAAATACCGTAGTTCAAGCAATTCTTATCCTCCTTATGGTTCAACATATAGTGAGACAACAGAGAATGAAATATTATCGCTATTCTATTTTGATGGTAATGGATGTAAAAAGGTGGCTGATGATTTCATGGAAAGGCTGGATATTGAAAATGTATATGATAAAGAAGAGATTAGTTCAGCAATAAGATTACAAATAATAAATGAGAACCTGGTGTATATGATTGATAAAAACAAATTTAATTAGTAATGGTGAAATATACAGAAGAGTATGGATGGCTGAAAGCATATCGACGAAACAAAAGCAGAAAGGAGTTGACTCAACCATGCGTTTTGCCTCACAGGAGTTTTTTAACCATTTAAAGCAAGAAGTCCTAAATGGCAATGATGATAGAATATATTATGAGCTGTATGACGTGATTAAACAATCGGTCGAGGGCAAAATAAAGTTCAGAATTAAATCGGAAGATGCAAATGACGTCTGCCAGGAGGTTGTCATTGCTGTATATTTAAGATTGCCTGAGTTTATCGAAAAATCAGAAAATATGCATGAGGCACAGAGGCAGGCATGGCTCAACACCATTGTTAGCAATAAAATTAGCGATTATTTCAGAAAGAATAAAAAGAATATTGATACACTATCCATGGATGCGATGTGTGAAACAGAGGATTCGGAATACATACCATTAGAAATTGTGAAGAATTTTAGCACACCTGATAGTCCGGAATCCATTGTGATGACAAGAGAATTAAGCAGTGCAATGAATGATTTGCTTGTGTCATTATTTAGCATTAATACCGCTCCCGAGAAGCTGATGGGATTTGTATATGCTAAGCTGCTTCTTGCACAGGAACGTGATTCCGGCACCAGCGGCAGACCGGCAGAGGCAGAGAGGAGGCTTAGAGGTATTTCATTATATGATATTTTTGATATGATGAAGCGGGATTTCTCACATGTAATGAAAGGGAACTTTTCTGATGAAATATTTTTGCCTTTGCAGAAGAAACTTGATAGTATTACATCAGATGGAACGGCAGTAGGAGATAAACGGTTTAATATGACGGTGAAACAGATTACGGATGGAACGAATCGTATATCGAAAAAAAAACTTGTGCTGTTTGAGGAGTATGAGAAGCAAATGAAAGGAGATACGCATGACAATGACAAATCATGTAAGCTTTGATGAAATAACAGATGTAATATATATGGAACGGATTACGCCTGAGTCAATCAAGCTGGTTCACAAAGTACATTCTCATGTTCTGATGTGTAGGGAATGTAAAGAGATTTATGATACCGTTCTGACAATAAGAGAGACACAGGAGACCGACGGTAAGCCCGCAATTCATGATATGATTCATGCTGCTGCAAGGATAGAAATTATGGTTCAGAATGGTTATATGCTGAGGCTTAAAAAATTGGAGAATATTCTTAGCTCGGTATATTATAATTTTGAACATCCTATGGCATTGTCTGCAAGAGATAGTATGTCAAAGGAGGATGAATCCAGGCTGGTGGATGAGGAAAATGATTATAATCGCATTGAATTGCAGCACAACAATCTGGTTATCAGTCTTGATGCTTGTGATTGGGAAAATAATACACCAAGAGTTCTGATATTGGATAGGAGCAATAATATTTGTTTCTTTGCTGATATGGAGTTAAGAGATGATAGGTTTTATGCGGAGCTTCCGATTGTGGAAAATGAGGAATATAAAATAACCATAGGATTAAAGTAAAGAGATTAAGGTGCATTATGAAGAAAAGACTGACGGCCATCATTTTGGATATTAGAAATGGGTTGTATGAAGAATTGGATGCAGAGACTGAAGTATATGTCTCTGCCCTTTTTGCCTATTTTAACATTACACCTCCTGCCTGGGGAAATAGGATGTGTGATTGGGATAGCATTAATATATATGTATTTGTTGATGTTTTAGATATCTGTATATCCTTATATTTGGACGAAACCGATGAAAATATATGTGCAGAGCTTGTTATGTATGGAGAGAGCATCCTGCAGAAGAAGCTTTCAGGAGATTCGGTTTTGTATCAGATATTGAGCTTGAAGAATTGCAGCTACTTATGTGAGCTTGATGCAAATCAATTCATAGATTCCATATATGGCAGTCTGGATATGGATATGATAGAGGAATATATGTATGATTATCCGGAATTTTATGGTAGTGCATTTGCACATATAATAGAAATGCGAAGGGATAAAAATGCAATAAGGATGGGTGAAGCAGCACTGAAGCTGTTTCCATATATAAAAGAGACAAATGGTGATGATTATATTAATTGTCTGATGCATGTTTGTGAATCCTGTTACATAAATGGATGTTATGACCGTGTACAGAAATATATTGGTGTTTTGGATAGCTTTAGGGAAGGTGAATATTATAACAGTCCGCAGGTGTTTTTGTATACGGATTTGATATCAGCTCAGTCCATAATGGCGCAGGATATAATCAATAATAAAGCTGCGGCTTATAGTATATTGCATAAGGTAGAAGAACATTTATGTGATATCAGAGATATTGGTATCAGGAATATGGTTAAGCTTGAGTTTTATATAAGTGCGTCAAAGCTGTATCTTGATGGCGGAGAGACCGTATTATCTGAACAATATGCTACTGACGGCTATAAACTAAGTAAATCCTCTGAAGAATATTTGAATTATCGTCTTGCTCTTTTAAATAATCTTATTTTGGCGTTATATAGCCAGGGTATGGTAGATTTATGCAAGCAATATGTTGATGAGGGTGTGCAGCTGATATCAAAATATAACTTGGAAGAAGCTGTAGGTGCGGAATATATACTGAATACATGGATAGTTCTTGCTGAAGATGAAGCAGACGAAAATGCCAGGCGTGTTGTGAAAGGGTGGTTATGGAAGATAAAAAATGTCACCATTATTAATTATGCCCTGATATGCAGCAGTATAAAAGAAAACATTACTGATAAAACGCTGACTGTCAAAGATTATACAAGAGTGGAACAGCTGTTATGTGATATTGAAAATATTGCTACGAAGGAAAGCAATTCCGATATGGCAATGCGGTGTCTTGAAGTACATATCCTTTTTGCGGCATATACGAGAGATTATGAAAATTGCAGACAATTATTTGATAGGATGTTTCAGATGGAAGAGCGTTTAAGTTCTGACATGGAGGGTATCTATAACTTTGTTTGCGATGAAATTTCTTTATTAAGAAATATTCTCACTCGATATGAATTGAAGGATTTACTTTTTATGCTGGTAAGGCAGACCCCATTAAGGCTTCTTGATACTGTCAGATATCAGGATGAAAATGCACTGCTTCTTAGAATGACAAGGATAAGCCTGTTGTTTAGAATTATTATATCTCTTGTCTATGGTGGGGATATAGATTGTTCGAATGAGGAGCTGTTTGAAGTGATTGCCAATTCTAAGAATCTTTATTCAGATATTCTGGCTGCAAGAAGAGGTATTGAGCAGAATGATGATAATGAAACTTATACCAGGCTTGTTCATGTGCATAGAAGTCTGATGGATGCAGAGCTTGGGAAATATTTTCATCATGATACAGACAGCCACTATCTGAACGAGCTTAGGGCAGAGAAGCATCTGTTGGAGCAGAAACTGTTTAGAAGTATACCGGATGACAGCTTCTGCTGGAAGGGTTATGATGAACTCATTGCCAAATTGCCTGACCATACGCTCTATATTGATTATGTTCAGTATGCCAAGGATTATCATGGTGAATTACCTATTAAAGAGTTAAATTATTGTGTTATGACCTTAAGGCGGGAGAAAAATAGGATTATTTTAAAACGGTTGCCTTGCGTGAACATGCTCAGGGTTCGACAACTGTTTGTTAGTCTTGACAATAGGGTAAGGAAAAACAGAGCTTATGCTAAGCAATATAATCTTTTTGAGGCAGTTTATAATAATTCTGTTTATAAGAAATTGTATTTCCAACTCATGGCACCGGCAATAAAGTATAATATGGAGCTTGGCAGACCCCAAAACATTGTTATTTCAGGAGATATAGAATTACAGAGCTTTCCGTTTGATATGCTTGTGGATGAGGATAATGATTATTTGGTTAATCAGTATAATATCAATTATGTGAATTCTATCAGAAATATGAAAGGGGACCTGTATCTTACTGATTTGGATGAGAGAAGTGCATTGGTTATTGGTAATCCACAGTTTACGGTTAATAAGGATTGTGTCAATAATCATTTGAATCAATTGCTTGCACCGCTGCCCTTGAGTAAGGTAGAGTCTCAGACTGTTGCGGATGCTCTATGTGTAAAGGTAGTACAAAGGAATGCGGCAAAAAAGGATATCTTGAAGAGGGTAGATAGTGCAATCCTTCATATTGCTACGCATGGAGCTCATTTGGAGAAGATAAAGGAGAGTCATGATAAAACAATATCAGCTTATAACCTTCCGTTGAGTAAAGCCTGCATATTTTTGTCGGGGGCAAATGATTGGATTGCTTCAGGGAATATACATCCTGAGTATGGTACTGGCATTGTTACTGCGGAAGAGATCTGTACTTATGACTGGTCTGGTGTCAAGATGATAGTGATGTCAGCATGCTTTACGGGAAGTGGTGATATTCATTATTCACAGGGGCTTCTTGGTATGCATACCGCTTTATTATCACATGATATTAGAGTGATTATCACGAACCTATGGGAAGTGGACGATTTCGCATCAGCCGTATTGATGACAAAATTCTATGAAAATATTAAGACAATGTCAGTATCAAATGCTTTTTGGAATGCGAAGCGGTATCTTATGAGGGTTACTGTAGGTGAGTTGAAGTCTGCAGGTTGGTTTGGAGAACAGCGTATCAGGCGTATCGGTCTTGTGGCTGACGATATGCGAAGCTTATCACAGCTGCCTGATTATACCAGACTTTTTGACAACCCTGCATATTGGGCAGGATTTACGTTGTGGTTTTAATGATTAGGATTGATTAACAATATAAAAATATTATGCGATATTTAAACGCTGACAATGGATATATATTGTAATTGAACAATTGTTATGTCCATTGGCAGCATTTTTATTGGAAAATCAGACAACAGGAGGGTAATAGTATGTATCAGGGAATCGTGAAAAATGGATTGCTTATTTTACCAGATGATTTGTCATATCAAGTTGATGACAGAATGGCAATATGTAAGGGATAAACAAAGCTTTATATATGTTTAATATGAAAAATTGGATAATATTTAAGCATAACATAGAGTCATTACCGCATGAGAATAAAATAGCAAGGATGCAGCTCTGAAAGGTAAATTCTTTTCTGCCTGCCGTTTTAGGTAAAAAAACAT
>CAZATW010000075.1:0-7694 GCA_964488185.1 uncultured Coprococcus sp.
ATTTGTTACTCGCCGCCTATAGAGGCGGGAGTCATCTCCCATCTGATATATGCATTGATTATGCATATTTTTTGCATACGCGCGTCTCTTTCTTTATAAAGATACACTTTTTATGCATATTATGCAACATCTTTTTTAAGAATGCCTGATTTATTACTCGTACTTTCTTTTTATATGATGACTCCAATCGAGCTGATGCAGTCACATATTGCAGCAGCTTTTTTAATCATACTAAAAATTTTATCTGTTACATCTTCTGTATATTGTTATACCCGTTAGAGAAATACCGGCAGCCATAAACAGTAAAATTCCAATACGGGGCTGACCATCATCACCGGTCTGACTACCCGTTATGATATATGTCCCTGCAAAAGTGCGGATGCAGGATTCAGTATCCATGCCGAAAATAATAATTGATACGACTATTAACATCGTTAGAAATGCTTTTTCATAGAGTTTTTCCTTTCATCTTCCAAACACAAACAACCACACTATAACTTTAGAACCACTATTCATTTAACCTACTTAAAGTTAAAAGTCATTCAATAGTTCTTATAGTTATTCTCTTTTCTTTAGGATAGAATCGGAATTAATAAATATACATTTTTCATGTATATTATACAACTTCTTTATAAAAATCTTTATGAAAATTGCTTTACACGCAAGAAGCGCAGTCATCCTGCAAGATTTTTGAAGGATTTACAGCAAGGCAAATATCGATTTGTTTTTAGGTCTGCGATATTGTATAAGAAAAAAAACTTGCATAATATTCATTGTCGTTGTATATTTATCCCAGTGGGTATGAGCTGCCGTATACAATGTGAATATGGACTGTGAAAAAACCCAGGATATCTATATTTAAGGAGGATTTACAAAATGGCTAAGGAAAAAGTTGTATTAGCTTATTCAGGTGGACTTGATACTACTGCTATCATTCCATGGTTAAAGGAAACCTATGATTATGACGTTATCTGCGCTTGTATTGATGTAGGACAGGAAAGCGAGCTTGACGGTCTTGAAGAAAGAGCAAAATATTCAGGCGCAGAGAAATTATATATTTGTGATGTTGTTGACGAATTATGTGACGAGTACATAGTCCCTACAGTACAGGCAAATGCCGTATATGAGAATAAATATCTGCTTGGAACTTCATTTGCAAGACCACTGATTGCAAAGAAGCTCGTTGAAATAGCCCGTAAGGAGGGTGCTACTACCATTTGCCACGGTGCTACCGGTAAGGGAAATGACCAGCTCAGATTTGAGCTTTCTATCAAAGCTCTTGCTCCTGATATGAAAATCATCGCTGTTTGGAGACAGCCTGAATGGACTATGGATTCCCGTGAGGCTGAGATTGAATATTGTAAAGCACATGGCATCGACCTTCCATTTGATGCTTCACATTCATACAGCCGTGACCGCAACATCTGGCACATCAGCCATGAAGGTCTTGAGCTTGAGGATCCTGCAAATGAGCCAAATTACGACCACTTACTTGTTCTCGGTGTATCACCTGAGAAGGCGCCTGATGAGGGTGAGTATGTAACACTTCATTTTGAAAAGGGTATTCCTACTGCCATCAACGGTAAAGAAATGAAGGTTTCTGATATCATTCGTGAGCTTAACAAATTAGGCGGCAAGCATGGTATCGGTATTATCGATATCGTTGAAAACCGTGTTGTTGGCATGAAATCACGTGGTGTATACGAGACACCTGGCGGAACGATTCTGATGGAGGCACATACACAGCTTGAGGAGTTAATCCTTGACCGTGATACACTTGCATATAAGAAGCTTGTTGCTACAAAGTTTGCTGACCTTATCTACGAAGGAAAGTGGTTCTGCCCACTTCGTGAAAGCCTACAGGCCTTTGTTGAAAAGACACAGGAGCGTGTAACAGGTGAAGTTAAGCTGAAGCTCTACAAAGGCAACATCATCAAGGCAGGTACTACATCACCTTATACACTCTACTCAGAGAGCCTTGCATCATTTACGACAGGTGATTTATATGACCACAAGGACGCATCAGGATTCATCAATCTCTTTGGTCTTTCCATGAAGGTTCGTGCTATGCTGGACGCTGAAAGAGAACAATAAATCACTTACTACCGTTTCAATCATGATACATCTTCAATAAGTGGAACACGATTTATGCGTTTCACCGCATAGAATAGAACAAGACCATGTACATATTTCAACTTCAGAATATTGTTCATGGTCTTTTATTTTGCTTCTTTGATAATACCACCTACAAAACCTGCCATCAACCGTTCCTCCGAATGCATAGGAAACTTCACATACTATTCCGTTCTTCTCCTGTCTGCCACCATGCCTATCACTAATATTGCAACAGCAAATAATATCTGTATCCCCATGTCAGCAAAAATACTTCCCAACCTTTCACTCATATGAAAATCTATGTTGAACGCCGCCTGATTATACCAATATGCAGGGAGGAAATGAGCAACCCTGACAACCCCTTCACCAAGGAATTCAACAGGCACAAATATACCACATAAAAATGCCATTCCAAGTGAAACAACATTGGCAATCATGCTAAGTATTTCCTTCTTTGAAGTAAGCTTACTGACAAGAAATGCAATCGAAAGACATACAACAGCATAGCAAAGCATATTCAATATATACATGCCACCTTCAAAGGAGAAAACCTGCCCCTTAAAAAAGAAAACAGAAATTACAAAAAATACGCTGCAAATCATTCCCCCTGTTGTTACCATTCCAAGCACCAGCTCTTTGTTAAAATTCAGGAAATTATAAGAAGAACATTCTATTCTGTCCTTCAGCTCCTTCCTTCCAAATACCTGAAGCACCGATGAAACACCTGTAATTATCAGACATAACATCACCCAGCCTAAATAATTGAAAAACGTATAAATGCTGCTATGTGCAGAAACATTTTCCCCATCAGGAAGTGAGACTGCTGCCATTTCAGCAAGAGCTGTTTTTGTCTTTTCGACGGCATCCTCCATACTATAGCCTGACTTGATATACATTTCCAGCATTCCAAGAAATCCATCCAAATCAGCTTCCACAAGCATTGAGTTCTGCGTGCCCGGTATGGTTATGACATCAATCACCCCATTTGCTTCTCCTGAAAGAAGCTTCTCTTCAAAGCCCTCAGGAATCCTGATAATGGCATCTACCTCTCTGTTATATAGTGCATCCTGCATAGAGCTTTTTTCATCCCGAATTACATAATTATCATCCGATACGACTGAAAGCTTGGATTTCTCAGTAGATACCGTTTCATTATTTCTGCCACCTACTATCGTATTGGTTTCCGCCAGATATGAAGTAAGTTCGCGGCTTGCTATGGTACTGTCATAGTCAAATACCGCAAATTCACACTTTATATCAGAATAATAATCTGTTTTTGAGCCGGAATTTGATTTTATAAACATGATTAATAAAGAACAAAATATACACATATACATAATCATCTGCCCCATATATTTATTTAATACCTTAAAAAACGACTTAAATACTTGCATATTTATTTCTCCTTACCATCATAAATGCAATAACAATAAGTATCACAGATTCAACAGCCATAATTACAATATTCCGTAGAAATATCGAATAATCCTCATATACACTAAGCGAATAAAAACAATCCGATATCAATGCCGCAGGATTGATTCTGTTAATGACAGGTACATTTAACTCTATGGCACGTTTGATGCCGTTCACAAACAAATCAGCCATACCTGATAAGACAAGTCCCCCTGCCGTAACCACACCAATCTTGCCGCCATATTTCATTTTGGAAATAGCTCCTATGATAACGCCTATTGCAAGACCTATCATACTTCCAACTAACAATGTCAGTAGAATCGCAGGATATTTACCACCGAACTCTATCCCTAACACAAAGCTCATATACAAAAATGCAATCAGTTCCACAACAAAGTGAATAACAAGCAATGCCAAAAACTCCGATACTATAAATACAATCTTACTGTTGGGTGATATGCATTTTCTCATTCCTTTTCCGCTTTCATTTGCCTGAAGGTTGTTTATGGCTTCAAGCGAGGAATATGCTGCAAACAGACAGCTCATGGCAAAGATTGCATAGAAATAATTATAATACAAATTTTGCTCACTATCAGAAGTTGACATTTCTGTATAATAGGAAACATCCGTCATTAAATCCGACATAATCGCCATTATTTCATCCTCATTGGGAGCGGTCTGCATATCCTCCATAATATCCTTTATGGCATATTCCTTCTGCTTATAGCTGTTTAGTATTCCTTCAAGAACAGAAGCATTTGCAGAGCTTTCATTTACCATAAGACTGATATCATCGGCAAATATAATGCCTGTTACTTCATTATCATATAAAGCCTGCTTCGCCTCCTCTTCAGACATTTCCTTTACATTAAGGAGCTTGTCATCACCCTCTGACAATGCCTCAATAACATACATCAGACCATTCTCCTCATCTCCGAAAGAAACAACTGCAACATCTATGTTTTTAAACATTTCTTCCTTTTCTAAAATATTTCCAAATGCCACATACATGAAGGTTGCCAGAAGTATCGGAAATACCAGTGTCCAAAACAAACTGATTTTAGATTTAATAATTACTTTTATACAGTTTTTGAAATTGTGCCAAAACATATTAATCCTCCTAATCTCTCAGCTCTTTACCTGTTATCTCCAGGAACACATCATTGAGAGTCGGTAATTCAGATGTTACTCTTCCAAATGCAATATTGTTCTCCTTAAAGCACTCCATAACATGTATCAGATTATGCTTTCCACCAGAAAAATAAAGCTGTAAAATTCCCTCTTCATAGCTCACATCATACACATGTGAAAGCTTCTGAAGCCTGTCAAGCTCCGTCTCTTCAAGTCCATGCACCTCTACACTTATCGTCTCCGTATTCTTTATCATTCGTTTTAGCTCATCCTTTGTTCCAAGCGCAATCTGCTTTCCCTTATCCATAATCAGGATTCTGCTGCAGAGCTGTTCCACCTCCTCCATATAGTGAGAGGTATACACAATAGTAGCTCCGTCCTCATTCAGCTTTTTTATTCCCTCAAGAATTTTATTTCTGCTTTGTGGGTCTACAGCAACTGTTGGCTCATCAAAAAAGATAAGCTTTGGTTTATGTGCAATTCCACAGGCTATATTCAGCCTTCTAAGAAGTCCGCCGGACAACTTCTTGGGAAGGAATTTTTTATAATCTGACAAATCAACAAATTCTATTGCCTCTTTCACATATTTTCTACGTGTTTCTTTATCCTTTATGTAAAGTCCACAGAAATAATCTATATTTTCATAAACAGTAAGCTCGTCAAAAATTGCCACATTCTGCATTACTACACCTATATTTTTCTTGATATCATAGCTTGTAGGCTTCATTTTCTTACCAAATACCTTGATGTCTCCCTTATCAAATAAAAGCAGCGACAAAATGCAGTTTATTGTAGTTGTTTTTCCTGAACCGTTTGGGCCAAGAAGTCCGAAGATTTCCCCCTCTTCAATCCTTAAACTAAAATGGTCTAACGCAACCAAATCCTTATATCTCTTTACAAGATTATTGACTTCAACTACCGTACTCATAATGCTCCTCCTTAATATTTATATACATGACTGCTTGATAATGTCTGGAATACCTAATTTATTAGTCATTCTCATTGTATATTATTTGTGCATCTGATGCCAGTGTTCAGCGTCACAAAAGAAAATGACATTTGTCATATTTATTTTGAATTATTTATTTTTAATTATTTATTTTGTAAATTTATAGTGTATACTGTAGTAAATGCATTATAGTAAATAGGTTTGTAAAGCAATAGCACTAAAAAATTGATATGCATTTGGGGAGATAACCTGATGAAACATATTATTGGAAAAATTATCATTATGACTGCCTGCCTCTGTTTAATGGCTTTTCACTTTTCCATAACTTTGGAATGTACCTTAGCATTTCTTGTTGCCATTATCGTCAGCTATACAGACTTTATATACATTTCGGAAAAACCAAAACGATATGAGGAAGAAACAACCTCAGTCCAAAAACGTATACTGCTTTCTGATATAATCTCCCTAATATATATTGGCGTCGGTTTGTTTTCGCCTCCATTTATTGCCTTCTATCCTCTTGTGAGCTACGATATTGGTAAGTTTAAATATAAACTTACCCCTTTCCTGTTGACTATTTCATGCATATATTTCATTTTTACAGAAGAGCCATATTTTTCACTTATGGTAGCAATTCTTTCCACACTTGGAATATACATAGCGTATATATGTACCCTCATTTCAAATTATGAGAATATCATCATAACGCAACGTGATAAATCCGTTGAGCATGATATTCTTTTAGAAGAAAATAACAGGCAGATTATTGCAAATCAAGATAACCGTATATATATGGCGACACTAAAGGAACGAAACAGAATAGCCAGAGAAATACATGACAATGTAGGTCACATGCTGACACGCTCCATCCTTCAGGCAGGTGCAATTAAAGTGATAAATAAAGATCAAAAACTGGCCGAGCCAATTTCAAATCTTCAGGATACGCTAACCACCGCCATGACAAGTATCAGAACAAGTGTCCATGATTTACATGATGATTCCATTGATTTGAAATCGTCTATTGAATCCCTGGCAAATGATAGCGAAAGCCTCAATATTTCTATTGATTATGATATGTCTGCAGTCATTCCCAGGGATATAAAATATGCATTTATAGGGATTATCAAGGAAGCTATCAATAATACACAAAAACACAGTAACGGTAATTCCATGTTAATTCTACTGAGAGAACATCCCGGCTTTTACCAACTGATAATTTCTGACAATGGAACAGATATTCAGATAAACAATACGGGAATCGGACTATCTGGCATGGAAGAAAGAATAAAGGCACTAAACGGTACACTAAAGATATCTGTGACAAATGGATTTAACATATTCGTTTCGGTTATGAAAAGAGGAGGCGTAAAGAATGAAAATTATTATAGTTGATGATGACCAGCTCGTATCTCTTTCACTCAAAACAATTCTTGAGTCAGGAGAAGATATAAATGTACTTGATATCGGTAAAAATGGAGAAGAGGCAATCTGTTTATATGACAAATATATGCCCGATGTTCTCTTGATGGATATCAGAATGGAGAAAATGACAGGTCTGGAAGCTGCATCTGCCATTCTTTCCAAACATCCCGATGCCAAAATACTTCTGCTTACCACATTTTCAGATGACGAATATATTGTAAGTGCCATTAAGCTTGGTGCAAAGGGCTATATCTTAAAACAGGATTTTGAAAGTATTGCGCCGGCGCTCTTTGCCGTGCATAACGGTCAAACTGTTTTTGGCGGACAAATCATAGACAGAATCCCACGTCTGTTCGGTACGTTACAGAAAACGGCATCTGCTAATACTATGTCATATAAAAATTTTGATATTAGTGATAAAGAATTTGAAATCATTAAACTTGTATCCGACGGATTAAACAACAGGGAAATCTCTTCTGCACTTTATTTAAGTGAAGGAACCATACGAAATTATATCAGTAATATATTGGAAAAGCTTGAACTTCGAGACAGAACACAGCTTGCCTGCTTTTACTACAATAATCTTCATTAAACAAACCTTTATAAATTCAAGACTCGCTCGCGAGTCTTGGTGCGGGATTCGTGTCAGCGTTAGCTGACA
>CAZATW010000076.1:0-7373 GCA_964488185.1 uncultured Coprococcus sp.
GAGTCCAATCTCCCACCTGATATACGCTCCGCGAGGATGCGCAGGGATTCGTAAAAGACCACGACGGTGACATTCACCATTATGTCTATGTATCCTATCGGCCCTGAAAATCCAAGACACATTCAAACAAAAACAGGTGCTACGTTTGAAACCATATTATTTTTCGGCATGGGTATCTTGTTCACCGCAATCGGCAGTGGTTTTATGATCCATATTCTCAAATATCGAAAAAAGAAAAAACTCATAAAGACAGGACACTGTATCAGACTTCCTATTGCCGAAATGGGGATGGATACCAGCACAAGGGTAAACGGTATAGAAGGACATTAACACAATATTTTCAATTAAAATTGTGATAGCAAAAAGAACCGGAACATGTCTCCGGTTCTTTTTGCTTCGATTAATAAATAATATCCTACGTCTATTTCACACAGCCTATCAGCTCATTGATATCAACTATACCGTTTTTAACCATATATTCTTCTATTCCATCTATTATCTGAATGGTTGCATATGGATTATGAAAATTCGCAGTACCCACAGCTACAGCCGTAGCACCTGCCATAATCAACTCCAACGCACTTTCTGTATCATGCACACCGCCCATACCTATGATAGGAAGCTTTATGGCATTTGCCACCTGATACACCATACGGACAGCTATCGGATGTATCGCAGGGCCCGACACACCTGCCGTTTTATTTGCAACTGCAAAGGTTCTTCTGTTTACATCAATCTTCATACCTGTAAGGGTATTGATCAATGATACTGCATCAGCACCTGCTGCCTCAGCAGCTCTTGCCATCTCTGTAATATCCGTAACATTAGGACTCAGCTTCATAATAACGGGCTGCTTTGCCACTGCCTTTACCGCCTTTGTTATCTCAAAGAGTGCATCAGGGTTCTGTCCAAATGCAATTCCGCCTTCCTTTACATTCGGGCAGGACACATTAATCTCCAATAAATCCACATCACAATCTCCGAGCTTCTCCACGCAGTCAACATAATCAGCCTCGGATTTTCCACATACATTGACAATAATCTTTGTATCAAATTTCTTTAAAAAAGGAATATCTCTATTCTTAAAAACCTCAATTCCCGGATTCTGAAGACCGATTGCATTCATCATGCCGCCATAGGTTTCTGCGATACGAGGCGTCGGATTTCCGGCCCAAGGAATATTCGCAACCCCCTTTGTCGTAACGGCTCCCAGTCTGTTTAAATCGACAAATTCTCCATACTCCATACCGGAGCCAAAGGTTCCTGAAGCAACTGTAATCGGATTTTTAAGCTCTACTCCGGCTATATTGACTGACATATTCATTACAGCTCCACCTCCTCGGCATAAAATACAGGTCCATCCTTGCATATTCTCTTATTATGTACCTGAGAATGTTCATCAATCTCCTTCGTCTGACAAATACATGCCAGACAGGCACCTACACCGCAAGCCATTTTCTCTTCCATGGAAATCTGACAAACCATTCCCTTATCCAAGGCATATGCTTTGATTCCTCTAAGCATGGGGGCAGGTCCACAGGCATATATGATATCCCCCTCTATTCCATACGCCTTGATAGCATCGATAACATTTCCTTTCACGCCATGCATCCCATCCTCTGAAGACAGATACACATCTCCATAAGGCTCAAATTCCTTGTTCAGGAAAAGCTCATCTCTATAACCAAGCACGATGGATTTCTCACAGGAAAGCTCCCTTGCGAGCTGGAGCATAGGCGGAATCCCGATTCCCCCACCGATAAGAATTGCTTTTTTATCCTGCTTGTCAAAGCCGTTTCCAAGAGGTCCCAGTATATCAACCGTATCTCCTGCTTCCAGCTTTGAAAATTCTGTTGTGCCAAAACCTACAACCCTGTATACAAGTCTGAGCAATCCTGCTTCTTTATCGATACCACACAGGCTTATCGGCCTTGGAAGCATTTTGCTCCCATCCTTTGTATATACTGATACAAACTGACCTGCTGCTGCCTGCCTTGCAATTTCATCAGCCTTAAGCACAAGGCTGTACACATCCGTTGCTATGCATTCCTGACTGATTACCTGTGCTGTCATCTTTAACTTTCCCATGTACTTCCTCCATAAAACAGAATAAACAAATTTTCATATCTGCCTGATATTTTAATTAATGCTTAAAATATCCGCTCAGAATAAGCATCTATTACTTTTAAAACCTATGATTTGTCTAGTGCGCCATTAATATCTTCAATCATATCTATAACGGCCTGTCTGGAAGCATCCGCATAACCCTCGGCTCCAAATTCTGCGTATCTCTCCTGCTTATACGCAGCAATAATTCCTCTTGAAGAATTTACAATGGCGCCAAGCCTGTCCTCATTGAAATAGTGAACGAGGTCAGCAGCCTTTCCGCCCTGGGCACCATATCCCGGAACAAGAATAAATGACTTCGGCATCATATCACGAAGCACCTTGCCCATTTCAGGATATGTCGCACCGACAACCGCACCTACTGCTGAATAGCCTGACTTGCCTATAACATCCGCTCCCCAATTATCTACCATTTCGCCGACAATTTCATAAAGCGGCCTACCGTCTACGACTCTGTCCTGAAATTCTCCTGATGAAGGATTTGAAGTTTTTACAAGTACAAATATTCCCTTGTTCTCCTCTTTACAAACATCTACAAACGGTTTCACCCCGTCAGTACCAAGATACGGATTTACCGTTACAAAATCCTCATCAAAGCCTGCATATGTCTTAGAGCCAACTGCCACTTTTCCAAGATGTCCTACCGCATAAGCCGTAGATGTAGAACCGATATCTCCACGCTTGATATCACCTATCACCACCAAATCCTTAGACTTGCAGTAATCAACCGTTTTCTTAAATGCCTTAAGTCCTTCTATGCCAAACTGCTCATACATGGCTATCTGAGGCTTTACTGCAGGAATCAGGTCATATGTCGCATCAACAATTCCTTTGTTGTACTGCCATATGGCTTCCGCCGCGCCCTCCAGCGTCTCTCCATACGCTTCAAACGCCTTCTTCTGTATGTGACAAGGCACATAGTTCAGCATTGGGTCAAGCCCTACTACGATTGGTGCATTTGTTTCCTTTATTTTTGATACCAGCTTATCTATCATATCTTCATACTCCTTTTTCTTTGAACCATATATTTTGTAATAAATATTTGAAATCTATTTTAACTCCTGCCAAAATGCAATTATCCACTTATATTTTGGCATTTCAAATCAATCCCATAATATGATTACAGCTCATTATATACAATATTTCCGTTACATATTGTAGCAACGACCTTGCCGTTAAGCTGCTTTCCAATATACGGTGTATTCCTGCTCTTTGAATACATGTCATCAACATCTACAATCCATTCTTTTTCAGCGTCAAATATGGCGATATCTGCTACTGTGCCATTTGCAATGTAGCCTCTTTTATCTGCTATTCCGATAACCTTTGCAGGATTGTAGCTCATCTTCTTTGCCATATCCAGAATACTCATAAGCCCTGTCTTTACAAGAGCCGTATATGTCAGTGCGGCACTTGTTTCAAGTCCTGTTATGCCAAATGGCGCATTGACAAAATCCTTTGCTTTCTCCTCTGCACTGTGTGGCGCATGGTCTGTCGAAATACAATCCATGGTTCCGTCAACAAGCCCCTTTATAAGAGCTTGAACATCCTTCTCTGTTCTCAGCGGCGGATTCATCTTATAGTTGGCATCCGCCTTATCGATATCAGCGTCACACATGGTAAAATGATGTGGGCATACCTCTGCCGTAACAGCATATCCAAGCTTCTTTGCCATTCTGACAAGTTCAACAGAAGCCTCCGTAGAACAGTGGCACAGATGCAGCTTTGCGCCCGTTTCCCCTGCAAGGAATATATCTCTTGCCGTAATAACATCTTCTACCGCATTACTGATACCCGGCACATTATATTTCTCTGAAGCCACACCCTGATTCAGCACACCCTTATTAACCAGATTTTTATCCTCACAGTGTGCCATAATTACAGCACCAAGCTCCGATGCTATTTTCATCGCCTCTCTGTACAGATTAATATCCATAACGCTCTTTCCGTCCTCGCTAAAGGACACAGCTCCTGCCTCATACATAGCCCTCATATCCACAAGCTCGCCATTACTCATGCCCTTTGTAATAGCCGAAACCTGTCTCACATTGATCAGTGCCTTTTCCTCCGCCTTGTTCAAGACATACTTCAGTGTCTCTAAGCTGTCCACGGCGGGATTTGTATTCGGCATGGCACAGACAGTCGTAACACCGCCATGTGCTGCCGCCTTTGCTCCCGTTTCGATATCCTCCTTGTAGGTCTGCCCCGGGTCTCTGAAATGCACATGCAAATCTACAAAGCCCGGCATAACATATGCTCCGCCTGCATCTATCAGCTTTACTTCACCGGATATACCATTTTCATATTTTACATTTTCTGCATGTTCAATGGATATATTTTCTGCGACTTCACAAACCATATCTCCGGCAATAAGCACATCCGACTTTACTACGCTGTCAGCAGCAGGATTTACCACGATTCCGTTTTTTATCAGTATCATCTCATTTCCTTTTTTCATTTCAATTCTCCCGTATTTAATTTTTTCTCCGACATATCTAACCTTCACAATAATAGCTACCCAATATATGAAACTCCTCTGTCTCATTCTTAAGCTGGAACACAAGTGCCTGTATCTCTTTTACAAGAAGATTTCCGCTTAACTCTATATAAAATCTGTAATTCCAGTTTTCTTTTCTGTCCGGTGCAGAATGAATCTCCATAAGATTTACACCATAATCAGCTATCATTGACAATACACTGCTTAAGCTTCCGCTTTTATTCTTACAAACGAACATTACCTTCAGACGGTTATGATTTTCTTTCACCACCAGTCTGTCTGCAAATGTAACCACCTTCTTGTTATGACCGTTTTCATTTACAATACTGCATCTGTATATATATAGTCTGCTGTTTGTAAGCATCTCATGGAGTGCATCAGAAACACCATAGCTGATATCCTCCAAGACACCCATGCCCGCATCAGCTCTGCCATTTTCGATAAGTTCCATGACCTGCTGATAATCATCAACCGCAATAACACTGTCCTTAGAATAATCCTGACAAATATAAAGCTCCGGCTTCACCATTGCGATACTGGAAACCTTCGGTTCTTCTGTATCATAATCAATCTCAAGACAGTCCCTAAGCTCCAATGTCCGCCCATACTGATACTTCCGGCTTATCTCCATAATTCGTTTGATAAGCGCCGTATACTCCATCTTGATATTGTCATCTACATCTCCCGTAAGCTTTGATATAATCGTTTCCTCTCTATCAGGCTTATATATGGCATCCTCTGTTTCCGCCTTCACTCTGGCTACATTGTCAGCGAGCATCATACGTTCCTTAAATAACGCCTTTATTTCCTTATCTACTTTATCAATATTACGTCTAACCTCTTCTAATGTCATAACGATCTCCAATTCATGTATTTTTCCGATTTATATATAATCCATATAAATATATCATTATTCCGCCATTTATTCAACGCATTAAATCCTCCAACTCGCATAATTAAGTTTCAATATTCATATCTCTGCCTTGAATAATACTTCATCCAGCATTCGGTCATACTGTTGATCGTATATTGTCAAAAGCCATAAAACAATAAAAACAGAAAAAATCCTACTAATAAAACTGCTATGGTAAATCCTGCTATAATACGCCATCTGCCATTTCTGAAAGTCAAACCTCCAAGCATACAAAGAATTACGCCACCCATATCAATCCATACATCCAGTATACTTCCGTGTCTGCCTTGTACAAACAACTGATGGAATTCATCTGTACACGCATACAAAAAGCATATAACAAGTGAAAATACATAGTTATATATTATCTTGGAATCCAGACTTATCTTCTTCACTGCCAATAATACAAATCCATACAATATACCATACTCCGCCATATGGGCAAGCTTCCGCATAATTGTTTCAAACGCAGCTATAAATCTTATTTCCCCAGCCGGAGTATCATTTCTGAGTTTTTCTATTAGACCGCCTACTTTTTCAGCAATTCCACCACTTAAAGAAGATGAGTCCTGACCATCCTTTGCCGACATATAAAATATAAATATCATCCATAAAATAACAGGGATAACATAAAGAAATCTTTTGTTATCTCTTTTCTGCTTTTTCTTTCTATTTACCATTGCTTCTAAGTACACCTCATTTCGCGTATATTATATTCAAACTCCCCTATCATGCTCCCTGCTGCTTTACATCATTATTGATTCCCATTCTCCAATGACAATTATTATAACATATTTTTAGAATTTTTTATGTTTTTAGACATCTTACCATTTATTGTGCTTGAAAAAATATTTTATATATGTAAAAATATAAAAGAAAAGAAATTTTATAAAAATTTAATAAGGAGACAATGAAATGGCAAGACAAAGAAAGCAAAGCAATCCTATTCTATCCGCAGTCATTTTGGCTGTAATGGGTGTAATCTTTTTATTTATGGGTATTAAAGATCTCATAGCATTAAACGGAGATTTACTTGATTTTAATACCGCATCAAAGTCAGAGATAACAGAAGGTACCTATGTAGAGGGTACATTTACATATGGATACGGTGCATATTGTGAAAATGTAGAAACAAAATATGGTGTAGTAAAAAGAACAACAGGTTTCTACTATCTTCAGGACATCTGTGAGCAAAGTCCTGAGGGTCAGGCATACTTCATTGGCGTACAGGTATCCAAAAGCCAGTCCGATGAATTTGACAATCTGTGCTATGCTGACAATCCTTCCCCTGTGACAATCAAGGGTAAAATCAGGAGTCAGTCAAGTACAATATCAGGCTTTATGGATGACTACATCTATGATTTGTTTTCATATTCCTATGACTTAACAGCCGATGATGTAGCTCAGCTTAAGAGTGAAACACTTTATTATTATATTGATGTAATCAATCCGTCTGACTATCTCATACCTATCATTATAGGTGCAGTACTCATATTAATCGCAGTAATCGTTTCCTTTGCATCTATGAAAAAGAAGAAGAGAGATTCTTCCTATAGCCAGACATATGGTTCAACTGCATATAATCAACCTAATGGAAACGGTTATGATGCATATGGAAACAATAATAACTATACTGGATTTACTCCGGGGGGAACCAATAACCAGAGCAGCGCCCCATATGTTGACCCTTTCCAAAATACAGGTGATGAAGCTACCGTTGCTTTAAATGACCCTAGCGAAGCTGCTACTATTGCGCTTGATGGAACAGACAGTTTCAAACTTAAGAACTGATATGTAATGACTTTTGTCAAGAGGTAACTTGAAGAAAGCACCACA
>CAZATW010000077.1:0-7346 GCA_964488185.1 uncultured Coprococcus sp.
AACGGCAGGTAAATCTATCCCTGCCGCCTTACATATGTCTTTTGTCCCTATCGAGTGTTAATCATGAATTACTGATTGTTAATTTTGGAAAAAACTTTTTCCTATATTTTTAAATTAAGTAATGCTACTTTCCTTAAAATGCTGTATACTCTTAAATATGATGAATACATAATGTAAAATACGAGGGTCAATTTGAAAGAATTTATCAACGAAAGCTTAAGTAAATATATAGCTGAAAATCCTTATCCGTGGCATATGCCGGGGCATAAGCGAAGCGCCTGCTATGGCACCGGGGGATTTATTCAGAACGAGAAGGAGCATGACAGATGGACGAAAATGTTTGCATATGATTTCACGGAGGCAAAAGGGCTTGACGATATGCATAAACCGGAAGCGTTTATTAAGGATAGTTTGCATGAGCTTCGTGATATTTATGGGACATATAAAACGTATATGCTGGTAAACGGTGCCACCGCAGGAATTCTGGCAGCCATTTATGCATGCTGTAATATGGGGGAGACGGTTTTAATGGCAAGAAATTGTCATAAGTCTGTATATCATGCCGTAGCTCTGCTTCGTTTAAAACCGGCATATTTGCGGCCTTCCGTGTTAAATGGGACAGGCATTTTGGGAGATATTACACCAGAGGAGGTAGAGCATCACCTTGTCCGCATGATAGCGGAGGGGGAAAAACCGTCAGCACTGATATTGACATCTCCAACATATGAAGGTGTAATATCGAATATACAAGAAATATCACATATATTAAAAAAATATCATATACCACTCATTGTTGACGAGGCACATGGTGCGCATCTGGCATTTATGGGAGATGGTTATTCTACACCTGCAATCAGTAATGGTGCTGATTTTGTGATAGAAAGCGTGCATAAGACCTTGCCTTCTTTAACCCAGACGGCGGTTCTGCATTTGATGAATAAGAAATATGAGAAGAATTTAGAAAGATATCTGTCTGTTTTTCAAACCTCCTCTCCGTCTTATTTGTTTATGCAAAGTATAGAAAAAGCAGTATTGTACTGCCATAGTGCAGTTTCGGATTTTAAAAGGTATAGAAGCAGATTAGAGAATTTTAGAAATCAGTGCGAAGATTTAAAACATCTTTCGCTGTTTTATCCCGATAAAAAGGTATATGATTATGATATCGGGAAGCTGGTTATACAGATTTGTTCCGGTGCAATCGTTACACATAAGGGGATCAGAAACACGCTAACAGGAACAATGTTGTCAGATATTCTGGCAGAGGAGTACGGACAGGTACTTGAGATGACATCCAAAGATTATGTCATTGCCATGACATCGGTTATGGATAATGATGAAGCCTTTGCAAATTTGTATCATGCCCTGAAAGAAATAGACAGCAGAATTGTTGTTGTGGAGCAAGACAAATCCTGCCCTGTATCGGAGTATATTCCGGATATGGGTATCCTGCCGGGAGAGGCATGGAACAGGAACAGTGTCCTGATGGAGCTTGAACATGCAGAGGGCTGTATGGCGGCGGAGTATATTTATGCTTATCCACCCGGTATTCCTGTAGTAGTTCCGGGGGAGATTATTTCGGAAAAAGTGATTTCGGATATAAGAGATATGCTGAAATGCAGACTTTCCGTAACGGGGATTTATTTGTTACGGGAAACGATACGGGTAGCAGTTATTGGAGGTTGAAATGAAAGGGATATTTATTACGATGGAGGGACCTGACGGTGCCGGAAAATCTACTCAGATAGATATGTTAAGCGCATATTTAAGCGATAAGGGATATGATGTACTGATAACACGTGACCCGGGTGGAAATGAAATCAGCGAAGCCATCAGACAAATTATATTAAATAAGGATTTTACGGAGATGGGGTATATGACGGAGCTGCTTCTCTATGCGTCTGCCAGAGCCCAGCTTGTTAAGGAGAATATTAAGCCTGCGCTTGAGATGGGAAAGGCAGTAATCACAGACAGATTTATTGATTCTTCTGCTGTGTATCAGGGAATCGGAAGAGACCTTGGCATCGATACGGTTTACAAGGTAAATGAATTTGCTCTGCAGGGTATCATGCCGGATATGACATTTCTCATGGATTTGGATGCAGAAACAGGAATCGCAAGAAAGAAGAATCAGGCAGAGCTTGACAGAATGGAAAATGAAACGCTTGATTTTCACAGAAAGGTAGTAGAAGGCTATAGACTTTTGGCAGAGAGAAATCAAAACAGAATCGTAAAGATAGATGCTACTTTGCCTATTTCAGAGATTCATGGTATAATAGTCAGACATGTTGAAAAGAACCTATAGAATGGCTTATTATGCGGCAAAGCCTGAGATGTAGTCTATAGACATTGTTTGTATATAGATTGGAGTGATGATTGTGATAGATTTTACGGATATTATAGGACATGAGGATATAATCAGACATTTTAAAAGCAGCATAGAGCTGGGTAAAATCTCCCAGAGTTATATCATAAACGGAGAAACAGGAAGCGGTAAAAAAACCCTGACGCGTGCTCTTGTAAAAACCCTTCAATGCGAGGCGGGCGGTACAGAACCTTGTAACAGATGTAAGTCCTGTATCCAGTGTGAATCGGGCAACCAGCCTGATATCATCTGGCTGACGCACGACAAACCGAATGTGATATCGGTTGAAGAGGTCAGAGAGCAGATTAATAAGGATATCGATATCAAACCATACAGCAGCAGATATAAGATATATGTAGTGGATGATTGTCATTTGATGAATACACAGGCTCAAAATGCACTGCTCAAGACCATTGAGGAGCCGCCTGCCTATGCGATTATTATTCTGCTGACAAACAATCTATCCAAGCTGCTTTCAACCATCCTTTCAAGATGTATCATTTTAAATGTGAAGCCGGTAAGGGAAAGAGATGTTCTGGATTATCTTGTCAACGAGTTAAAGCTTGATAAGAAAAAAGCAGATTTCTGTATGGATTTTGCTCAAGGTAATCTGGGTAAAGCAATCAGGCTTGCAACAAGTGAGGAATATGGCGAAATTAAAGAAGACGTCGTTTCTTTGCTCAGACGTATAGATGAGCTGTCAGCTGAGGATATTGTATATGCGTTAAAAAATATGAATCATCATAAGCTTAAGATAAGTGATTATATCGATATGATGATGATGTGGTATAGAGATATACTGATGCTTAAAGTAACAAATAATCCGGGAAGACTGATGTTTAAAGAATACTACTCGGATATAAAGAAGCAGTCGGTACATATTTCCTATGAGGGAATAGAAAATGTTTTAAAAGCGATGGATAAGGCAAAAATCAGACTTGAGGCAAATGTCAATTTTGATATCGTTTTGGAACTGATGCTTCTGACGATGAAGGAGAATAGATGATGAAGGAAATAATAGGTGTACGGTTTAGACCTAATGGTAAAATATATTTTTTTGACCCTGTGGATTTTCAGGTTGAATGTGGGCAATTTGTTATAGTAGAAACTGCCAGGGGTGTTGAATATGGCAAAGTGGTACTCGGCAGAAGAAACATAGAGGAAACAAAGATTATAGCTTCCTTAAAACCGATTATAAGAATTGCGACGGAAGATGACAGCAGGAAATATGAAGAGAACAAAAAGAAAAGTGCAAAGGCCTTTGAGATATGTCTTGAAAAGATAGCCAAGCACAAGCTTGATATGAAGCTTATCGAGGCAGAGTATACCTTTGATAACAACAAAGTGCTGTTTTATTTCACGGCAGACGGAAGAATTGATTTTCGTGAGCTGGTAAAGGATTTAGCGGCTGTGTTTAAGACCAGAATCGAGCTTAGGCAGATTGGTGTCAGAGATGAGACGAAAATGGTTGGCGGCATCGGGATTTGCGGTCGTGAGCTGTGCTGTAACAGGCATTTGTCGGAATTTGTTCCTGTATCAATTAAGATGGCAAAGGAGCAGAACTTGTCTCTTAACCCAACCAAGATATCAGGTGTATGCGGCAGACTTATGTGCTGCTTAAAGCATGAGCAGGATACTTATGAATATTTGAATGAGAAGCTCCCAAATGTCGGTGACTTTGTAAAGACGGTTGACGGAAATAAGGGAGAGGTATTATCTGTAAATGTCTTAAGACAGAAGGTAAAAATCGTTGTTACAGATAAGGACGATAATAAAGAGGTTATGGAATATCCGGTTTCAGACCTTCGATTTAAGCCTAGAAAGAGAAGAAACGCAGAGAGACTTAGTGACGAAGAATATAAGGCTCTTGAGGCTCTTGAGGACAAGGGAGGAAGTTCAAGATTTGATGATTAGTCTTAAGCCAAATGAACGAATTGATGATTTGCAATGCAAAGGCTATAGGATTATTCAGAACAAAGGTATGTTTTGTTTTGGAATGGATGCCGTACTTCTTGCCAATTTTGTGAAGCAAAAGCCGGGAAATTGTTGTATTGATTTGGGAACGGGAACAGGTGTGATTCCGATACTGATGGCGGCGAAGGAGCCGGAAGGAAAGGTATCTTTATCAGATGAGCTTCAAGATGCGGGTAATGCAGAGCCTCGTTTTATTGGTGTTGAGATACAGGAAGCCTGTGCCGATATGGCAGCAAGAAGTGTCGGTCTAAATAACCTGACAGACAGAGTCAGAATAGACCATGGAGATATAAAAGAGGTCCCTTGTAATTACAAGAAGACCTCTTTTGATATAGTGACTTCAAACCCACCATATATAAGCAACAGTCATGGCCTGTACAATCCTGATGAGCCGAGGAATATAGCCCGTCATGAAATTCTGGTGACGCTTGAGGATGTTGTTACGGCAGCCGCCTATCTGTTAAAGCCGGGCGGAAGCTTTTATATGATACACAAGCCATTTAGACTGGCGGAAATATTTGCCTGTTTTATGAGAAACAAACTGGAACCGAAAAGGATGCAGCTAATATATCCGTATGAGGACAAGGAGCCTAACATGGTTATTCTTGAAGGGGTAAAGGGCGGTAATTCCATGATAAAAATAGAACCGCCGCTCATTGTTTATAAAGAGCCGGGCGTATATACGGATATGCTTCTTGCGCGGTATGGAAGCAATGTATAAATGGATATATGGTGATGTTATAAAAAGGGGTATGATGTTATGTGTAATACATTTTTATAATAAGAGGAAAATGGAATGAGTGGAATATTATATCTGGTGGCAACGCCGATTGGAAATCTTGAGGACATGACATACAGGGCTGTCCGTATATTGTCTGAGGTGGATTTGATTGCGGCAGAGGATACAAGGAACAGTATCAAGCTGCTGAATCATTTTGAAATTAAAACACCGATGACAAGCTACCATGAGTTTAATAAATATGATAAAGCAAAGGTGCTTGTTGACAAGCTTCTGGAGGGGAAAAATATAGCAGTTATAACGGATGCCGGAACACCGGGCATTTCAGATCCGGGAGAGGAGCTGGTCAAGCAAAGCCTTGAAGCAGGCATAACCGTAACCTCCGTTCCGGGAGCCTGCGCCGCTGTATCGGCACTGATTACATCAGGGCTTCCGACGAGAAGATTTGCGTTTGAAGCTTTTTTGCCGCATGATAAGAAAGAAAAGGCTCGTATATTAGAGGAGCTTAAAGAAGAAACAAGAACAATCGTTATATACGAAGCACCCCACAGGTTAAAAAAGACGCTTGCTCTGTTGTTTGACGTTTTGGGAGACAGAAAAATAACGCTGACAAGAGAGCTGACAAAAAAGCATGAAACGATAGAACAGACCACATTTTCAGAAGCAATGGCAGATTATGAGGAAACAGAACCTCGTGGAGAATATGTTATTGTCATAGAAGGAATGGACGTAGCTGCCATGCAGGCAGAGCAGCGGGCGGAATTTGAAGAGATGACTGTAGAAGAGCATGTAGCTATGTATATCGAACAGGGAATGTCCAAGAAAGAAGCCATTAAGCAGGCAGCCACAGACCGCGGCGTTCCCAAGCGGGACATATATAATGCGGTGGAGAGGAAGGACCGCTGAAGCGGTCCGAAAAACAATACAATATATGCCTGTCCCTCGTCAATATCCTTGCCCGTCTTCAGTTCACATACACTCTAGGCACTCTTGCTGAAATGCTGCATACGATTACATCGACATTTGTCTCTAGCAGGTCTGCCATCCATTCAATTGACACGCCATCACCCAGAAGCGTTACAATATCATTTCTTTCTACATCAGGAATATCGGTTACATCTGCCATGCACTGGTCCATGCAGACTCTTCCGATAATCGGTGCTTCTTTGCCACGAATTATAACCTTGCCTTTATTGGACAGATAACGACTATAGCCGTCTGCAAATCCGATTGGAAGTGTTGCAATCTTTGTCGGACGCTTTGTGACAAAGGTTCCACCATATCCGACTTCCGAACCGGCAGGGACTTCCTTTACCATAGCAACATAGGTATACCAGCTAAGAATTTCCTGTAGTCCTGAGTTTTTCCAGTCGTATTCATCAGAAGGAGTAAGTCCATACAGAATATCCCCGCAGCGTACAGCATCAAGCTGGGCATGTGGCATCATCAGGATGGCAGGACTGTTTGCAACGTGATGCTTCGGGAAGGTAATTCCTGCATTTTTAAGTCTTGATACCATATCCAGAAACAGCGTAAGCTGTTTATCAGCACTCTTGTGGTCTGCCTCATCAGCTTTTGCAAAATGTGTAAAGATTCCTGTCAGATTAAGATTTTCCAACTGGGATATTTCTTTGATTTCAGCAACTGCTTTGTCATTGACAGGAAATCCAATTCTGTTCATTCCGGTATTTATCTTTATCTGAATATTTTGCTCTTTCTCTGCAGCCTTTGCCGCACTTGATATCTTGCGTGCACCGGAAAGGGAAAATACTGTCAAATCAAGGTCATATTTCAATGCTTCCTCAAGCATATCCTCTCGGGTATCTCCAAGAATCAGGATTGGTTCGGCACAGCCTGCTTCACGAAGCATTTTTCCCTCTTCCCATATAGCGACGGCATAGCTTGTTATTCCACATTCCTTCAGTGTAGGATAAAGACCTGCTATACCGTGACGGTATCCGTCACCCTTCATAACAGCCGTTAGCTCTACGCCGGGTTTTAGTCTTTTTCTTATATTTTCTATGTTACTTTTTAGTTTTGATAAATCGATGACTGCGGCGGTACGTCCTTTCAGTTCAAATTCATTCATGTGGGTCTCCTTTCATCATACAGGATTCAGTATCATTTCATTTCAAAATACTATCATAGTTACCATGTATTTACAATTTAAATAAATTTATTACCTTTGTGGTAATACAGGAAGTTATATACATATATCAGCTTTGAAAGGAAAAAATAATTCGCACTATTTTTACAGAAAACAAGCCTCTT
>CAZATW010000078.1:0-7263 GCA_964488185.1 uncultured Coprococcus sp.
CAAAAAATAATTTTGAAATTTTTACATTTTTCTATTGACATTTATTAGCTGGACTCTGCCGTTCTTATATGCAAATCTTGATATCATATTTATATCATTTTTTACTAATACGAATGTTGTAAACGGATTGTACATCTTTAGGATATATCAACAACCTTAAGTATAGTTAAAAAAGGATTTTAAAATAGAAACTCGGAATCTTATGAAAATCCATCTATATCAATCCGTTTCTATAAATACCCCTTCAAGATTTAATAAGGCTGCTTTTTTGTCAAGTCCTCCGCCATATCCGGTAAGTGTTCCATTTACCCCTATTACTCTATGACACGGAACCATTATTGCAATCGGATTATGTCCCACTGCTCCGCCTACCGCCTGTGCTGACATTCTTGCAATTCCCCTTTTCTTTGCAATCTGCTCTGCAATACTGCCATAGGTAATGACCTGTCCATACGGTATTTCCTTAAGGATATCCCAAACCTCCCTTTGAAATTCACTTCCACTTATAGAAATAGCCGGCATAAAATCCGGCTCCCTTCTGCTAAAATAGATATCCAGCCATTTCTCCCACCGGAGATTTATACTTTTGTATATAATTCATAACCCTACCCTCATCTATTGTAATCGTGCTCTCTTTTCCATTACACGAAAAATTACGGCAAATATAATTGTAACTGCCAGAATCATACAGAAAACCCATATGCCTGTTGGTACATCCTTGATATTATAGCATCTGACATTAATCCACATCTGGTTGATTGCCGCATTTGCATCATCATCAAAATACTGCATGATGGCGCTCCGGTTGATGACATCCTCTGTCGGATACTGTGCATATAGCTGTCTGCTTATCTGTTCAGAAGGAACTGTTACAATATAATCTTCATCGTCCGCATCACCGGAAAAGAAATATCCGAGCCGATAATCCTCTGCCTCTTCTTCGTCATCCTCTGCGCTATAGCACCAGTTGATATATTCAAATATCGTATCATCGTCCGCATCACCCGCTATAACGGAAGTATACCCGATATAGTACATATTTCTTACTGCATTATCAGGTCTGGAAAGGAAATTGACAAAGGCCTCCGCAGCGTGCTGCTTCGCAGCATCCTCACCGATTCCCGATTTCAGCATAACCCAGCCGTCAAAATAAAGGTTTGTACATTCCTGCGGCACGGCAAATTTTAAGATAAAATCATCCTCTTCCGCTTGGTCCATGGTATATACCGCATCACCTGACCACTGATAATTCGCCAGTACCTTACCTGATACCATGTCCGCCTTACCACTGTCCGTTTCAAATGAGTATACATTACGCTGCATATCCTGAAGAAGATTCTGTACCTCTTCTATTGTTTCCGGAGATACATCGTTCATTTCCTCAGCCAGCCTGTCGTAATAATTTTCATCATTTACAAAATCAGGATTCGTCAATAAGTCTGATTTTATCATACCAAGTGTGGCAAAATAAGAATCTCTTACATTATCCTTTATGGTAACACGTCTTTTATATTTTGTATTATTTAATATAGCCCATGTGGAAGCTTCTTCTTCGGTTATTTCCTCAGGATTGTATACGATTCCTGTAACGCCCCACATATATCCGGCTGCATATTGACTCCATGTCTCGCCATTTATCTCATTATTTTCAAATCTTTCCCTGATAAACGGTGATACTCCTCTTGTATAATAATTAAGCTCGTTTTCCTCGTTAAAAAATTCTTCCGAGTACGGCACCAGCTTTTCCTCTGCCATAAGCTTCATAATGAGATACTCCGAAGGGCAAACCAAATCATATACATCTCCGAGCGTCAGCATATTGTACAAATCCTCATTTGTACCGAAGCAGGAATATTCCACCTCAACCCTGATACCATAGGTTTCGTAATACCACTCCTCAAAATCCTCGACCATGCTGTTTGTTCCCAGAATTTCTAACCCGTTTTCCAGCTCAATCAGTTCATCCTCATCCCAGTCACCAAGGTCTATATATTCCTCCCAGTTACATACACGCAACGTAACTATCTCATCAGACGATGGATTTTTTTTAGAAGACTTTGTTTCCTCGGATGCAGCTTTGCTTCGTTTTGATATATCCGTATCGTATACCCCAGCCATGGCAGTTCCTTCAAGAGCCGAAACCACACATATCACACAAAGAAGTACAGCAACAAGCATTCTCATAATCCTGATTACAGATTTTTTCAGCATCTTGCTCCCCCCCTTCTGTCATTTTCCTTATTTCTTCCTGTTATGTTCATGATAACCACCAGCAGAATAACAATAAGGAATATTACGGTAGAAAGTGCCCAGAGTGCAGTTTTAATCTCCGTCTGTGAGCCTTTTGTCGCATTTACCACATAGGTACTAATCGTGTCAAATGTGGCAGGCTTTGTATAGGTCGTTATGAAATAATCATCCAGCGACAATGTGAGAGCCAGCGCAAATCCTGACACGATTCCCGGCATAATCTGTGGTATCACCACCTTCATAAGTGCCTGTGCAGGAGATGCCCCGAGGTCCATAGCCGCCTCATAAAGGCTGCTGTCCATCTGCTTTAATTTCGGGACTACAGACAGATAGACAAATGGCGAGCAAAGCACCACATGTCCTATTACAAGCGGAACAAATGTGTCCTTGCTGACACCCAGAACTACAATCAGCAATATGCAGATGGCAAATCCTGTCACAACCTCTGCATTTACGACAGGAACTCTGTTCATGGCACCCACAATACCTGAAGGTATCTTCTTGGAATAAAATGCACCAATCGCACCTGTTGTTCCAAGGATTGTAGAAATAGCTGCCGCCGCTATAGCAAGAAGAACCGTTCCCCATATCATATCGGCAAGCTCCGGCTTCGTAAAAAGTGTTATATAATTATGGAATGAAAATCCATGTATGGTTCCTATATTTGCAGATGTCGTAAAGCTGTATACTGCAAGTATAAGAATTGGCAAATAAAGTGCAAGCAGCATAATACAAATAAATGCGATCCTTAAAAATTTCTTCATTATAACAGTGCACCTCCTCTGCCGCCTGCATCCTCCGCTTCATACTTGTTTGTAAATAAAGTGAAGATAAGGATAATCAAGAGAAGTATCAAGGCTATCATGGAGCCATTATGCCAGTCATATGCGGCAAAATAGCTGCCTATCAGACTTCCCATGATATAAGTGCTGTTATACAGCATGTCAAGTACAACATAATTCGTCATCGATGGCAAAAATACCATAACGATTCCACTTATAATCCCCGGTATGGAAAGTGGCAATGTAACCTTGAAAAAGGTCTGTACACTATCCGCCCCTAAATCATTTGCCGCCTCAAGCAGGCTGTTATCCAGCTTAATCAGTGTTGTATAAAGCGGCAAAATCATAAACGGAAGAAAATCATATGTCATTCCTATAACCGAATTAAGGAATGGATAGTATGCAAGATTTCCTTCAAGCACAGTCAGAACTTCCTTTAATGCCGTAATTCTGAGTGTAAAATTAATCCACATAGGAAGTACAAATACCATAACGATGGCATACTTTCTTTTTAGATTACTCCTCGCCAATATATATGCGATAGGATATGCAATAAGCAGACAGACGCACGTGGTAACTACTGCAATGGCAAAGCTGTATGCCAATGTTCCTATCGTATTCGGACTGGAGAAGAAGCCTGACAGATTTGCCAGTGTAAACCGTCCTTCCCCATTAGTAAATGCATAATATACAATAACCAGAAGTGGTGCAACCACAAAACAAATAAGAAATAATGCGTAAGGTATGCACAACTGCTTTCTGGTAAAACGAATTCCATTCATAGCGCATCCCTTTCTTTATTTCTTAAGTGAATATTTGATTTTATCCTCCGGAATAATCAGACTGACCCTATCGTCCATGTTCCATAAGTCCTCATCATCAACGATAAAGTCTTCTTCTTCATCGGTTCTGACCACATAGCTGTAATGATCTCCCTTGTAAATAAGGTTAATTATATGACCGCATACGATACCTGCATCCTCATCATCACTCATTTCTATGTCTTCAGGAAGTATGGATACAATAACCTTAAGCTTGCTGGTGTCTATCTCATCACCATGCATATCCACAAGAACTTCGTCCTCGTTGAGCTTTGAATTTGGAATGACGGTTGTCAAATCACAGTTCAACGCTCCTTCCAGTATTTCCAGCTTGTAGTTCTTGTCTATGCTTGTCTCTATATTATTCTGGGCAGTCTCGGATATCATAATATGAATTCCGTCAGGCTCTATTAGCAATCCTACCATATCGCCTACCCTGGCAGATTTGGTGGACTGAATCACAATTTCATTCTTTCCTGACACTACGGTTATTTCATAATGTACCCCTTTGAATACGACTGAAATAACCTCCCCTTTTATTGCTCCCTGCTCAGGCGTTGTTATCATTACATCCTCAGGGCGGACCACCGCATCTATCTTCGTTCCATGTTCCACATCATCCAGACACTCAAACTCAGCTCCGCAAAAACGAACCTTCATTTTGCCCGTCATAATGCCGTTGAATATATTACTTTCACCGATAAAGTCAGCTACAAACGCATTCTTCGGTTCATTGTAAATATCCTCCGGTGTTCCGATTTGCTGAATTTTACCCTCGCTCATAACCACAATCTTGTCAGACATGGTAAGAGCCTCCTCCTGGTCATGAGTTACATAGATAAATGTAATCCCCAGTCTTTCATGCATGTTCTTAAGCTCTAGCTGCATTTCCTTACGCATCTTGAGGTCAAGCGCACCAAGCGGTTCATCAAGTAAAAGAATCTCCGGCTCATTTACCAAAGCTCTGGCAATCGCGATTCTCTGCTGCTGTCCGCCTGACAAGGTCTGTACCTTTCTGTCTTCAAAGCCTTCAAGGTCTACCATCTCAAGAACTTTCTTTACCTTTTTTACAATCTCCGCCTTAGAAAGCTTTTTCAGCTTCAGCCCAAAAGCGATGTTGTCAAAAATATTCAAATGAGGAAACAGTGCATACCTTTGAAAGACCGTATTAATCGGTCTTTTGTTTGGCGGCATCTGACTGATATCTTCGCCATTTAATAATATTTCTCCGGAAGTAGGAATCTCGAATCCTGCTATCATTCTAAGAGTGGTGGTTTTTCCGCAGCCTGAAGGGCCTAAGAATGTTACAAATTCTCCTCGTTTTACTTCAAGGTTGAATTCTTCGACTGCTGCAAAACTATCATCAAATACCTTTGTGATATTTTTCAGCTCAATGATATTGTTGGAATTAGTATTGTTTTTTTCCATTTATTTCCTCCTCAAGTATCGTAATCAGTTTTTATCTGATTGCTTACTTACAGTGCCCCATAAAGATATATGCTTCATATGCCATTCCAATTGAGCAGTATCGCTTTGTACTGCCAGCAGACTTCGCACCATATCCTACGTATCACTGCTGTCTTTCTCACCATCCCGGGGAGCAAATAACGAAGAATCTTATCTGGAGGCTCTCCTTGCATAAAGCCAATTTTATTTTGTCTTCATACTGTCGGGGAATCAAAAAACAATTTGAGCAAAAACCCCTTTAATTATGCCAGGTGGTGGTATGATATGTGGTTAGTAGCCCTCTGTACTTTGTGTCAATCCGGTATCGAGATATCCCATTTCTTCACATTTTCACAGGGTAAAATAGCTAACAGATTTCATATTTTCCCCACAAATCATAAAAGGTGATTTCCCTTTCAGGTAAAGCATTACCCAAATGTGGAAAAATCACCTCATTCTATCATATATTTTATTGGTTGGATATAGTTTTTTAACATTTCCTGATAATAATTATCTTATATCTATAAATCATTCTGTAAAGATATATACTGCGGTAGGAGACCATTCTGCCTTTGGCGGTTTTATTTCCAATCCATCAGATTGATATTCCCAAATGGATAACTGCCTTTCAAATGAAAAAACACCCCGCAATTCTTTTTCACGATAATCAATTCATTTCATTATTTCATACTCATGCTTCCATGTATTCCCCGACGCAGCTCTGAAGCAATTTTTGCAATTCCCTGTCCATCAATTCGTAATCATCGCTTATATCAGCCCAGCCCAAAAGCCCCGCTGTTACCTTTATTCTGGCGTTTGATGCGGATGCTGTCTCTCCGATTTTGCCACGAGCTTTGTTCCGCGATTGGCATTCACCAATCGTATATGGCAGGGAAATTCAAGACATAGATGCTTTACCGGATAAGAATACGCCTTCAGCATGGTCTCCAGTTTTTTTCAATCAACCCCTTTTTGAGAAGTTTTCCTACCGTTTGAGAAACCGCTCCTTTCGTAATCCCCATTAACCGTGCGATTTCAGCCCCAGTCACGTCATTATGTTCCCCGATTGTTTCCAGCATATTAAATCGCTTAATCAGTATAGAAGCTAACCCATTGTATGTCAAGAATGATTCAACCCTGAAAAACTTTGGTATGATATCTTTCTTTTCGATTAAAATTCTCACTTAATAAAAAATTCATTTTAAGCAGATTAAAAAATAAATGATTTTTATTGATTTTATTGATTTACTATGTATAATTATGATAGAAGTGGTTATAGTATTTCCATTTTATTTGACTATTATAAATCCTGCACTTATAGGGTTTCTAATGTTATGTACTTATAACCATATATTATTAAAGAAAAGAGGTTAAATGTAAGATGGCAAAAATTGATTTAAGCAAGTATGGTATTACAGGAACCACAGAAGTTGTGTACAACCCTTCTTATGAATTACTATTTGAAGAAGAGACAAAATCTAATCTCGAAGGTTTCGAAAAAGGACAGGTGAGTGAGCTTGGTGCAGTCAATGTTATGACTGGTATCTATACAGGTCGTTCTCCTAAAGATAAGTTCATCGTAGTTGATGAGAATTCAAAAGATACTGTATGGTGGACTTCTGACGAATATAAGAATGATAACCATCCTGCTACACAGGAAGCATGGAAGGCAGTAAAGGAATTAGCAATTAATGAGCTTTCTAACAAGAGACTTTTTGTAGTGGATGCATTCTGTGGTGCAAATAAAGACACACGTATGGGAATCCGTTTCATCGTTGAGGTTGCATGGCAGGCTCACTTTGTTAAAAATATGTTTATCCAGCCTACTGATGAGGAGCTTGAGAACTTCGAGCCTGATTTCGTTGTTTACAATGCTTCAAAGGCAAAAGTAGAAAATTATAAAGAGTTAGGTTTGAACTCAGAGACAGCAGTAATGTTCAATATCACAAGCCGTGAGCAGGTTA
>CAZATW010000079.1:0-7238 GCA_964488185.1 uncultured Coprococcus sp.
TAAATTTGTTACTCGCCGCCTATAGAGGCGGGAGTCATCTCCCATCTGATATAAAGTCTGTCCGCTTCTATGCCCTTATCCACAAGATAATTGTACATGCACGCCGCTTCCGTCATAATTTCATCTGCGCCCTGTCCTCCGCATAGTATACACGGTGCATCCGGATTTCCCGCCAGATAATCATATGCAGCATCAAACCGCTCACGCAGCATCAGGCTTGGCTTTCCGCTTGGCAATACAGCGCAGCCAAGCACAACAACCGTAACCTCATTTTGTGGCTTTGACCTTATTGCCGAAAGCATAAGATGTGTCAGTATCATTGCAAGCACAAGGATTCCTGCAAGGCATGCCATTACAAATGATAAAATCACCTTGCCGGCAGTTGTCTTACACAGCCTTGTTTAGCATACCCATTATTTAGTATCAACAAAACACTTCTTAAATATGTATTGAACTAATGAGAAACAGGTTTTATAATATAAACAGTAAATCTGTGGGACTTCAGCGTCTCTATTTTTTTGCAGATTGTAAGTGGCTGATTGGGGGCACCACTTTCCGCCACTATAAACAACACTGATGTTGAAAACGTATGTGAAGTAAATCACATGATGGAATTGGAGGTACTCAAATAATGAGAAATTACACAACACAGATGGACGCTGCCAGAAAAAACATTGTAACGCCTGAAATGGAAATCGTTGCAAAAAAAGAGAATATGGCAGTGGAGGCGTTAATAAAGCTTGTTGCGGAAGGAAAGGTTGCAATATGTGCGAACAAAAGGCATACCTGTATCAATCCCGAAGGGGTCGGCAGTATGCTGCGGACAAAAATCAATGTAAATCTCGGAATATCCAGAGACTGTAAGGACTATGACATCGAGATGCAGAAGGTAATGAGTGCCGTAGAGCTGGGCGCCGAAGCGATTATGGATTTATCCAGCCACGGAAATACACAGCCCTTCCGAAGGAAGCTGACAAGCGAATGTCCTGCCATGATCGGAACGGTTCCGATTTATGACAGTGTCATCCATTATCAACGTGACCTTGCAACCCTTACTGCAAAGGATTTTATCGATGTGGTAAGACTTCATGCGGAAGACGGAGTAGACTTTGTAACTCTCCATTGTGGAATTACAAAGAAAACCATCGAGCAGATTAAAAAGCACAAACGTAAAATGAATATTGTAAGCCGTGGCGGAAGCCTTGTATTTGCGTGGATGAGCATGACTGGAAATGAAAATCCGTTCTACGAATATTTTGACGAAATACTCGACATATGTGAGGAATATGATGTAACCGTTTCTTTAGGGGACGCATGCAGACCGGGATGCCTTGCTGATGCTACCGATGTATGCCAGATTGAAGAGCTTGTAAGACTTGGTGAACTGACCAAGCGTGCATGGGCTCATAATGTTCAGGTCATGGTTGAAGGACCGGGACATGTACCGCTGAATCAGATAGCAGCAAATATGGAGGTACAAAAGACACTTTGCATGGGCGCACCATTTTATGTGCTCGGCCCTCTTGTAACGGATATTGCGCCCGGCTATGACCATATTACAAGTGCCATAGGCGGTGCTGTAGCGGCAATGAATGGTGCTGCATTTCTTTGCTATGTAACACCCGCCGAGCACCTTGCTCTTCCAAATGTGGATGATGTAAAACAGGGAATCATCGCCTCTAAAATAGCGGCTCACGCTGCTGATATCGCAAAGGGAATTCCTCATGCCAGAGATATCGACGATAAAATGGCAGATGCCAGACGTGAGCTGGACTGGGATGCACAGTTTGCCTGTGCACTTGACCCCGAAACAGCCAAGGCAATTCGTGACAGCAGACGTCCTGAGGATGACCACAGTGACACATGCAGCATGTGTGGAAAGTTCTGCGCTGTCAGAAGCATGAATAAAGCTCTTAACGGGGAATACATCGATATATTGTAATCCACCTGCAGCTTATTTCAGATGCTTGGCAATTGAATGGCTACCGATAGCAATTCGCATCAAATATAGAAAAAAGTTATATAGTAGTAAAGGAGTTAATCAGTATGAACAATTATGAAAATGAAAAATTTGAACGATTTGGCAGCTCTTTTTTTCTGCTGCTGTTGGGATTGGGCGTTGGACTTCCCTTTGTACTCTCCTTGATTCTATGTATTCCCGATGAAGAATTTAAATTGAGTACCTTTTTACCCCTTGGCATAGTCTTTATGTTTATTGCATGGATTATCATGTTGATTATGATTGCCTACGGATATCTTACCTCGTACTTTGTAAAGCGCACAGGCAAAAAGATTGATGCTCTTCCATATAAATTCAACAGTTTCTTTAAGAGCAGAGGCGGTACCAGAAAACGGGCTCCGGTAATCAGCCGGAGCCCGTTTTCATTTATACACTATTCATTGTTTCATATTGATTTCTGATTTTCCGTCTTACTATAATAAAGTATATGATATGTGCTATTGTCGTTACTATCCAGCTTGCAGGATAGGTGGCATAAAGTGAGGTAAGCGTATGAAACCTCTCCATCCTGAAGAATGTAAATATCCAGACAAGTCTTAATCCGCATGCTCCTATCAGAGATACAATAGTCGGCATAACCGCATAGCCCAGTCCACGAAGTGAACCCACCATAACGTCCATCATACCACATAAAGCATATGTTCTGCATATACAAAGCCTTCTATATTTGCAGCGGCAGAATTTCCCGCCACTACGATTTTGCCGAAGGAATTTACAGAAGACTGAATGATTACGTTTGAAATGGAAAATATAATCCCCTGAAAGCTTGCAGGAAGACCTACACGCAAAATGCGCATGAAAATATTTTTGTCAATGTGCAGTTGCTTAAGCTCAAGATGGATACTGCCCTCATCCTTCATCATGCACCTGAGAACAAGTGCGGCGGAAATGCACTGTGATATAACCGTAGCGATACCTACCCCTGCAACGCTCATCTTAAGAGGAATTACAAATAAAAGGTTAAGCCCTACGTTCACAACTCCTGCAAATGAAAGATAATATAAAGGTCTTTTTGTATCTCCCACAGCTCTTAGGATGGCACTGCCGAAATTGTAAATCATCGTAGCCGTCATACCAAGGAAATAAATTCTGAGATATGTCGTAGCAAGCGGTATAACTTCTTCCGGAGTCTTCATCCAAATTAGAATCTGCTTTGCTCCTATATAATGGGCTACAAGTACATTTGCTCCTATAGACAATCCCAAAAAGAAATTTGTCAGGAGATTGATAAGTGCCGTATTTGAACCTACTGCTGCCAGTGCATTATCTCCTGCCCATCTGCCAACTACAATAATATCCGCAGCATTAAATAGAAGCTGTAATATACTGGATGTCATAAGCGGAACGGTAAACGCAAGAAGCCTTGGAAGTATCGCTCCATTTACCATATCTATTTCATATTTCTTACTCTAATTTAAAGTCAAATCTCCATCTTTAACCCAGCCAAGCTTTCGGCAAACCATATTGATAAGTGGGCAAAGAACGGCAGGAAGCACAAAGGATATCATAATCAGTCCAATCCAATCCATGGCTGTGATAGCGGACTTGACTCCCGCTGCAATATCGTTTGTCCAGCCTGTATATACACCTATCTGACCTACCAGTCCACAGGTACCCATTCCCGACGAAACAGGAGTACCATTCATCTGGAGCTGAAACAGACATGTTGCAATCGGACCCGTGATAGCCGAGGTTACAATCGGTGCTATCCATATTCTTGGATTCTTTACGATATTTCCCATCTGTAGCATAGATGTTCCGATACCCTGGGATATCAGTCCACCCACCTTGTTTTCCTTAAATGACATAACTGCAAATCCTACCATCTGGGCACAGCAGCCTGCAACAGCTGCACCACCTGCAAGCCCTGTAAGGCCAAATGCTGCACATATTGCTGCTGATGATATAGGCAGCGTAAGAGCAATTCCTACAAATACAGATACAAGAATACCCATAAGGAACGGCTGAAGATTTGTTGCCCACATAATCAAATCCCCGACCTTCATGGCAATTTTTCCAAGAGCGGGAGCACAGAAATATGAAAGTGCAACACCGATTCCGATTGTTACGATGGGTGTAACAAGAATATCAACCTTTGTCTCCTTTGCCACCATTTTGCCAAATTCTGCCGCCAGTATCGCAATAACAAGGACTGCCAGCGGACCACCGGCACCACCTAATGTATTTGCGGCATACCCAACTGTTATCAGTGAAAACTGCACAAGCGGCGGTGCATTTAATGCCGAACCGATTGCTACAGCCATAGCCGGTCCACTCATAAGAGATGCCAGTCCTCCCACTGTATATCCTACATCATTTACAACTGCTATCTGTGCTGTCAAAAATGGAATATGAAACTGAGTTCCCAATGTGTTTAGTATCGTTCCTATAAGTAAGGTACAAAACAAGCCCTGTGCCATTGCGCCCAGTGCATCTACACCATACCTTTTCGCAGATATAACAATATCTTTCCGTTTTAAAAATGCTTTTACTTTGTCCATGCTCTCTCTTCCTTCTTTAGTTATAACCTGACAATATTCCGATGATATATAAATCTGGTTCGTATTATGTACAGCAATATTGTCAGGTGTAAAGTTTATTGTTTACACCTGAACATTATATTATTTACATACACATTTGTCCAGCACTTTTTTCATTTATTATTTTAGCTAACATATGCGAATTTGATATATTGTATATTTTTATTTACTTTTAACAAAATAAATAGTAGTATACATTTACAAAAAGTATGAATTTATTATGGAAATAAGCATCTTGAAATTTGGAGGATAGAAACAATGAATATAAAGCTTGTGGCAACCGATATGGACGGTACTCTGCTAGACAGCCAAAAGCGGATTCCATCAGATTTTATAGAATGGGTCGCAACCCATCAGAATATAAAGACTGCTATTGCCAGCGGCAGACAATACGATAATCTGGCGAAATTATTTGCCCCGATAAAGGACAAACTGATTTTTATTGCCGACAACGGCGGACTTGTCATTGCAAACGGCGAAGCCATCTATTGCAATAAAATGCTTCAAAGTGATGTACATGCTATCCTTGATATTTTACAAGACATACCGAACATCGTTATCATTATTTGTGGTGTTAAGTCTGCATATATGCTTCATTCTACAGCCTTATCAGAGGAAAATGCACATATGTATTATGCCAAATTGGAATTCGTAAACGACCTTAGGGAATGTATCAGTCAGGATGATATTATAAAGCTTGCTATATTTTTTGAAAATCAAAATGCCGAAGAAATGTACCCAATTCTACAAAACAGACTAAACGAGAGAATCTCAGTCCAGCTTTCAGGAGCCAGATGGGTGGATATTGCAAATGCTTCTGTCAGTAAAGGAAATGCTATCAAAGCTATTTTGGAGCAATATCATATTGACAAATCAGAGGCAATGGCATTTGGTGATTATCTGAATGATTATACGCTATTACAGGCATGTGCTGAGAGTTATGCCATGAAAAATGCCCACCCTGAAATCCAAAAAATTTCCAAATATATCGCTCCCTCAAATGATGAGGATGGTGTAATGAGCATACTGAGAAATATATAGACATCAGCCTGTATATTTCCAGCTTCTGCTCCACATATAACAAAACGCCTGCGTTCTGGCAGCGAACTTTTCTGTCTTTAACAGTGTTCTCACCTGTTCCCGCGTGTACCAGCCGGGCTCTATTTCCTCCAGGGTTGATGTGCTTGGCTTAAAACTGCCGCGGGCTTTTCCCACCACACATACATTTGTTTCATTTGAGAAACCCACTGCACTGTAGCTGGTATCTATGAAATCATTTATTTCATAAAGCTCAAGGCCCGTCTCTTCCATAAGTTCACGCTTTGCGCTTTCCTCCGGTGTTTCACCTGCATCAATAAGACCGGCAGGAAAATTGTACACCCACTCTCCCGGTGCCAGGCGAAATTCCCTGTCTATTAAAATTCTTTCATTATTTTCATCTGTGGCGATAATTACAACGGCATCCGCATGTTTGCCGTGAAGCTCCTCAAAGCTTTTTATATCACGGTTACGGCTTATCATCTCATATATTTTCTTCTGTCCGTCTACAGTTTCATATTCCACATCATAGCGGACTATAAATTTACCTTGCTCTTTCTTTTCTATTCCTTTAAATTCCATGCTGATTCTTCCTGCATATTTTTACTTACTGTCTATTTTTTAGGCTTAGGCATCTAAAATACTCTAAGTAATTATTTCCATATGTATCGTCTAAAATTTCTGCTTAAGTATCTCAGACAAATTCCGCTGTATTCCCTCCGCTATATCAGGTCTGTTCATAGAATAAACATGGATATTATTTATTCCATTTGCAATCAAATCAATTATCTGGTCTGTCGCATATACAATACCCGCCTGTTTCATGGCATCCGGAACGCCGCCAAATCTATCTACAATATTCCTAAAACGCTCCGGCACATTGCATCCTGAAAGCTTTACGGCATTTTTTACCTGAACGGCCCTTGTTATCGGCATAATGCCCGGTATAACCGGAACGGTTATTCCCGCCTCTCTAACTCTGTACAGGAAATTATAAAAAATATTATTATCAAAAAACATCTGTGTCGTCAGAAACTCACATCCTGCATCTACTTTGGTTTTTAAATTTATAATATCGTCTTTCTTATTTGCCGCATCCGGATGACCCTCAGGATAACAGGCACCGCCTATACAGAAATCGCCATATGCTTTTATGTCCGCCGCCAAATCAGACGCATGCTTATAATCGGTAAATATTTCTCCCTGAAAATCCTTCGGGATATCACCTCTAAGTGCCAAAACATTTTCTATACCTGCTTCCTTCATTTCATCAAGAGCAGTATGTATACTGTCTCTGCTTGCGCTCACACAGGTAAGATGTGCCAGACTTGTAACACCATAATCCTTTTGTAATTTATTGGCTATCTTCACTGTATTTTCTCTTGTGCTTCCTCCTGCCCCATAGGTAACACTCATATAGCTTGGTCTAAGTTCCGCAACACCGCAAGCGGCCTTCTCAACAGCAGCATAATCCGTATCCGTCTTTGGCGGAAACACCTCAAAGGACAGCGTTATTTGGTCTTTTCCTATTATATCTCTTATTTTCATGGTTATCCTCTTTTCGTTTATAATTCTAAATATTATGTATTCAAGACTCGCTCGCGAGTCTTGGCGCGGGATTCGTGTCAGCGTTAGCTGAC
>CAZATW010000080.1:0-6968 GCA_964488185.1 uncultured Coprococcus sp.
TTCGTAAATGAGTTATGTCAGCTAACGCTGACACGAATCCCGCGCCAAGACTCGCAAGCGAGTCTTGAATCATTACATGCTGAAATAAATGTTTTAGATGCACTGCTCATTCCCATACCAACAACAAGCTTTCCACCTTCACGGAGTCTGTTTGCCAATCGCGTAAAATCACTATCCGATGATACGATACAGAATCCATCTACATTATTTTGAAACATACATTCTTTGAAATGTAATGTCTCCATACTGTTTTATTTCCTCCATAATTACATCAATATATTTTACACTGGTATTTTCTGCATCAATTAATAATGCTATTTCCCGCCCCATAATAACTACCTCTTAACATTAGGCTATGATAACTACGCTTATTTTATATGCCCTCCTAAATTCTGTCAATATAATCTTTGTCACCGATATTTATCAAAAATGGCTCCATTAAAAGGCTTACCTTATATATAATTCTGCTCTTTGATTTATATTTCCTAACATCATCGCTTTGTCCGGTCGAGGCAGCCAATCCCATTTTTTTCGTTTAATTCCAGCTTAATCACCTCACATTGACATTTGTCTGCAATATATGTAATTTGGCTTAAAATGAAAAAGAGGTTCATCCGTTTTGGAGACGAACCTCTAATTCTACTCATATCTTTCATCAATAACACGTTTTGTCTTCTTTTCACTTCTAGGAAGTACACCGACCTCTACTACCTTTACAAGAGGTGTAAAGCCGATACGGCTCTTTACCCTTTCTGCAATAGTCTTCGATAACTCGTTAAAATCTACGCTTCCGTTTGTTTCAACGTAAATTCTCATCGTGTCCTTTCCATCCAGATGAGAGATTCTAATCTGATATTCGCTGGATAATTCCGAAAACTCCTTCAAAACCTCTTCAATCTGGCTAGGGAAAACATTGACACCCTTAATTTTTATCATATCATCCGTTCTTCCCATAATAATATCCAGTCTTGGATGCTTACATCCGCACGGACATTCTCCCGGAATAATCCTTGACAAATCATGTGTACGATAACGGATAAGCGGTGCTCCCTCTTTAACAAGGGTCGTGATAACGATTTCACCCATCTCTCCATCCGGTACCGGCTTTAGCGTTACCGGATCAACGATTTCTATGTAAATATAATCATCCCAATAATGCATTCCTGTATCATATCTGCAACTGATTCCAATTCCCGGACCATATATTTCCGTCAGGCCATAAATATCATACAATTCGATGCCAAGCTCTGAGGAAATGCGCTTACGCATCTTCTCTCCCCATCTTTCAGAACCAATAACCCCCTTCTTCAGATGTATCTTATCGTGAATACCGCGTTTCTCTATCTCCTCTGCCAACAGAAGCGCATATGATGATGTCGCACAAAGAACCGTTGATTTCATATCCATCATCATCTTAAGCTGTTTTTCGGTATTACCCGGACCCATCGGAATAACCATGGCGCCAAGCTTTTCCGCACCATTCTGGAAACCGATTCCTGCCGTCCACAAACCATAACCCGGTGTAATCTGGATTCTGTCCTCATTTGTTATACCCGCCAGCTCATAGCACCGTTTAAACATAATAGCCCAGTCATCTACATCCTTCGCTGTATAAGGTATAATAACCGGAAGGCCTGTCGTACCTGATGATGAATGGATCCTTACAATATCTTTCTCAGGGGCCGTCATCAGTCCCAATGGATATGCATCCCGTAAATCCTTTTTCTCTGAAAATGGAAGCCGCTCAAAATCCTCCTGAGAGCTGATACTTGTTATTCCTGCCTCCTCAAGCTTCTTTCCATAGAAGCTGCCTGCATTGACAAGTGCCTCAATCTGATTATTCACCTGACTAATCTGAACATTTGAAATTTTCATAATAGATATCTCCTTATTTTAAATTCGGTATATCTTTCGGACACATTTACCTGCCCTAATTCCTTTTGTACAAAAATATTTTACCCCGTTCTTATCTGTTTGGCTCCATATATTCCAGCGCCCTAAAATTCAAATCATGAAGCCTTTCAGGCAGCCTTTTAACAAGCGCATTTCGTATGTCCTCCTTGCTAAGCCCTATCGCTCCTGTGGAAACTGCCGCACCAAGAAGCAACACATTCAGGACCTTTGAAGACCCCAGCTCTTCACATGCTTTATCGGTATCAATGATAAGCAGATTATCAACCTTTCTCTTTAAATATTCTATCATACGATTCCCATTATAACAGGAATCTGCCAAAGAGGCAGTTACAGGCATAATCGCTCTGCTGCTTACAACGACAGCGCCATTTCTTTTTAAATATGGAAGCATCCTGACTGTTTCTCCCGGTTCAAAGCCAAGTATGATATCCGCAGTATTTTGGGCTATCATTGGCGAATAAATATTGCTGCCCATTCTCACATGGCTGAATACACTGCCTCCACGTTGAGCCATCCCGATGGTCTCTGCACTCATTACAGGTATTCCCTTTTCCATAGCGGCATCCGCAATCAGCTTTGATGCAAGAACCGTACCCTGACCGCCTACACCACAAAGGACAATATTCTTATTCATGTTTCTGCCCCCTCTCTGTCTTACTGCCTTCTGTATTACCGTCTTCTATCGCCTTTACCGGACAAAGCTGACTGCATAGTGTACATCCTGTACATAGGCTCTCATCTATTACTACCTTGCTATTTTCTATAAACAGAGCAGGACAGCCTATTTCATTGATACATTTCCGGCAGACTATACATTTCTCCGTATTTACATGCATACAATCCGCTGCCTTCACAATAGCGATACACGGGGCTTTAAAAATAATTGCCTTTACGCCCGGTTCATCCACCACTTTTTTTACGGTTTCCACCGCCTGACTGTATTCAAACGGATTAACCGTTTCAACCGTTGTAAGTCCTATCCCTTTAAGTACTGCTACAATGTCTATCTTTGCAACAATCTCCCCCATCATTGTATGTCCCGTTCCCGGATGGGGCTGGTGTCCTGTCATGGCCGTTGTGGAATTATCAAGTATTATCAAAGTCATATCAGCCTGATTATACACTGCATTGATTACACCGGATATAGCCGATGCAAAAAATGTAGAATCACCTACAAATGCAAAACAGGCTGTATCCTTCTCAATATGCCCTACGCCCTGTGCAATTCCGAGTCCGGCTCCCATACACAGACAGGTATCTACCATATCAAGGGGCATGGCATTTCCCAGTGTATAGCAACCGATATCACCGCAAAAAATAGTCTTTCTGCCTTTCATTGCCTGCTTTACCGCATAGAAGGATGCCCTGTGGGGACAGCCTGCACATAATACAGGCGGTCGCACAGGAAGCTCAGGCGGTAAAGCCGAAGAATCCAACGCAGCAGAATCCGACTCCTTTACAATCCCCTCTTCTGTTTCTTCCACAAAAGCCTTGATACTTGCCATTACACTGTCTATCGTGTTTTCACCGGCATTTGCAACATGATGGGTCAGCTTACCATATATCTTAACGGGAAGCTGATATTTTCCTGCAATATAAGTAAGTGCTCTTTCTATAACCGGGTCAAGCTCCTCTATACATAACACCTCATCCAGACCTTCAAGAAATCTTAAGGCAGTCTTTTCAGGAAACGGATGGGGCGTTGCCACCTTAAAGAGCTTAAGCATATTATCGTATCCCATGGCTTCCATCGTATATGTAAAGCTGATACCCCCTGTTGCAATACCGCGTCTGCTGCCTTCATATATTCCCTTTGCAGGAAAAATCTTATTTTTGTCATATTCGGAAAAATCCCCTGCCAATTTCACATTTCTCTCTTCTATTCTTTTATGGCTGGCATAAGACAGCTTTGGAAAGATAACCCACCTTTTTGAATCCTTTACAAAACCCTCCGGTATATTTCTTCTATATTCGTTATCATCCTGAACTTCAATGGAAGCATATCCATGACACACTCTCGTAGTAGGTCTTAAAAATACCGGTGTATGATATTTCTCCGAATACTCAAATGCTTCCTGAACCATCTCATATGCTTCCTGTGCTGAAGACGGATCAAAGCATGGCAGCTTAGAAAATATGGAAAATTGCCTTGTATCCTGTTCTGTCTGAGAAGAAATCGGTCCCGGATCATCTGCCACCAGAATAACCATTCCTCCCTTTACCCCTATGTATTCAAGACTCATCAATGGGTCAGCTGCTACGTTCAGACCAACCTGCTTCATTGTGACCATCACTCTGGCTCCTGAATATGCCGCACCGGCAGCAACCTCCATGGCAACCTTTTCATTGACTGACCACTCAACATAACAATCCTTTAATCGCTTCTTTGCAACCGTTTCAAGAACCTCTGTTGATGGTGTTCCCGGATATCCTGATATCAGATTAACACCTGCGGCAATAGCACCCATTGCAATTGCCTCATTTCCCATTAAAAATTCTGTATGCATGATTTCTCTCCTGTTTTTTCGTTTATTTATCAAGCAAGCTCATTATATCATGTCAACTAAGCTTGAAAATACTTCACCTGCCAAAGGCACATACCATGAAGTTCGGCTTTGTTTCTCATCGTATTCACATTATATCATGCTTATTGATTAATATCTATCAGGAATCCCATATTACTGCTGCCATCCATATCTTTATGTATCTCATGATATACATACGAGAAACGCTCTGATACAACATACATGCTGCTTTAGGTCTGTTAATAAATACAAGCCTTGAAAATGAAACTATATTACGATGTTAAAATTGCCAAAATAAGAAATATAATCAGCATATTCATTCCCCACACAAGAGTAGATGACAAAAAGACAAGCTTTCCTCCTCAATGATTGGTTGCCCCGGCAGAATTTTTCCAAAACCGGATTATTTTACTTCACACAGATTTGTCCTCCGGTTCAAAATGTTTTTTAGCGAAAACATAATCGAAATCAACCGTCTCACGTCTTAAGTTCTCTGCCGCTTCATTATACATCGGTCCATCCAAATAATGCCGCTTTACTTCAGCAATAATGGCATTGACATGTTCCGGTTTATCATTGGACAGGTAAATCTCCAGTCCCCATATCTTATGAAGGTAATCCCATACATTAAATATGCCCTTTCCCGGAAATACAGCCTGTGTTGTATATTCATAAACGGCATGTACATCATCATAATAGCCATATACAAATAACCAGTATGCCAAATCACATAAATTCCGTGCATCTGCACCACTGTTAAATGAACATTTTTTCATAAGCTTTTTGCATACGCAAATATAGAAATAGGTTAATGATTCGTTACTTATTAGCAATAGCGGCCTGTTCTGTCCGCAAAACTACAGTTTACCATTTTCATCTCCATTCAGATTATATCCCTCTGTTTTATTTCCCGAATATGGATTATTGTCCCCCGGATATGCATCATAATTCCGGTATGTCTCATACTCGTTGTCATCTCCCAAATTCACATCCTGATTCATTTCTTGGTTAAATCCCTGATTTACAGAGGTCGGCTCCAGTGCAGCTTCGGAAAACGGCACCTTCTCATAACTTCTTCTGCTCTTTACAAAGCTACTGATAGCGCTGCAAATAGCAACTAAAATAATGATATTCCACATCAGGGCAAAGATGATAAATACATTCATATCAGAATTATGATTCTTCTCCATTATATATCCAAGTGCATTGCGAAACGCCTGATGAAACGCCGCTCCCACAGTATAGTCATTCATTGTCAGATACCGCTGCAAATCCTCCTGAAATTCCGAAAATTTATTTGAGGTAATGATAGCATCTGTATCATCACCCTGCATACCTTCCCAAGACCAGTCCACAAAACCATTTTCGTATACTGTTTCAGATTCAGAATAGACTATCAGGAAATGCTGTTCGTCATAAAAATGATTTACATATAAATCGTAGGCATAATTTTCCAGACTATAATAATGATTCTTCCAATCACTGTCATATACTGTAATAATATAAGGACATATCCCCGTCAGCTTCTGAAATTCTCCAAGCGTTTCATTCAGATATTCATAATTATCAATCACTCCTATGTTATCCTCAATATAATTTCCGGTATCATTATATTGCAGAGTCAAAGCTTTTACACCAAATGCTCCGGAAAATCCGGCCGAACCCACCAATATTCCGGCAAATATGAAAGGAATAAAAAATACCATTTGAAATATAAAAGTACCCAGACTTATCCTTTCCGGTTCTCTATTTGCATATATGTATCCATATCCTCCGCCAAATCTTCTATACCTGTATCTGTAGGAATTTGCAAACGGTCTTCTGGACATGCGTACTCCGTTTCTGCCGCTTCGACTTCCCCCATGACTACCGTGGCTTCTATGTCCTCCATGACTTCCTCCCCTGTGGCTTCCTCCTCCTGAACGATGTGGCATAACGCAACCTCCATTTCAATTTATTTTTTCATTATACAATCTTCATTTACTTTTAATCACCCTTCTTAGGTAGATAAAAAGCTAATTCCAAAAAAGTCAAAATCAACACCAAATTTCTGTATGTAAGTTATCACGATGTCTAAAGAACTCGCTTTATGCTGCATACTTAGTTTGCTGTATATTCATATAATATCAGCATGATAGGATAGAATGAACCAACCCGGCTTGGAACTTTCCGCAACCACAGATTGCGGATATTGATTTTAATATTATTGCAATACCACTTCTGCCAGTGTATTACTTGTTAGCGATAGCAGCCTGTGCGGTATTTAGTGAATGGTGGTACACTCTTTGCCGTATTTTATACTGCAGTAATGATTATAAGGCTTTCTCTTCACACAATTTTTAGACATTTTTATTCTACTTACAAAATCCACAAGACTGTCCGATAGACCGGAAACTGTACATATTATATCATTTCCAATGTTGTAATTGTGAAAGATATTTGTTAAATTGAATTCGACGCTCTTCTTCCGCCAGATTATCAGGATTCGGCATATGATTGACAAGAAAATCAATCAGTGAGTCTTTCGAT
>CAZATW010000081.1:0-6466 GCA_964488185.1 uncultured Coprococcus sp.
AGAGGCTTGTTTTCTGTAAAAATAGTGCGAATTATTTTTTCCTTTCAAAGCTGGCAAGGATGTTGCGTAGATTTCTATTGTATTCCTATGATGAGATGAATAAACAAAATGGAGGGTTTTTAATTCCCGATTTTGCAATCAGATATTGGCAGGAATGCGGTGCATTGGTTGATATAGACATCAAGAATAAAACATATGCTGCTATTTTGTCTGTTAAAAAAGGATATACTGAATTTGAAAAAATAGAGGTAAATATACAGGAGATGCATTTAGATGAATAAAGTATTGAACAAAAATCGAACATTATTTGCAGTGGGATTATTGATTGGGTATATTATGATGGCAATTCCAATGAGAATAACGATGACAGAATTTCAAAGCGCATGTGAAATTAGTGTGAGTAGTGAAATAACATTGCATGAGAGCTTGCGGAATTTTGGGTATTTATTGATACTTTCGGTATTACCTTATCAGTTGATTTATTTGTGTTTTGTTAAAACAACGTACGGTGGTGAAAAAAGTAGCTGTGCCGTAAATGTTTTTTCCTCTATTGGGTTGCACTGATGGCAGCTATAGTTGTAAGTGTTGTTGACTGTGTGAATGGATACAGGAATGATTATTATTTGTTCTATGGAGCCATTATTTTGTATATTGTTTATTGTATAGAGAAAGAAGAGACTGTTCCCAAAAAAAATGGAAAAATTTTTGCGTTTTTTCCATTTTATCTGTGATAAACGCCGCTGCTGCTTACTTGATTCGGATGGGATATATTTACGCATTGCTTGTTTTAATCGTTTCGATGATGGTATATATTGTTTGTAATCTTGTTAAGGAGAGACAGGTAGATTGAAAGCATGTATTGGTGGTAGCTGTGTTTATATGTATTATAATTGGTATTGCTCAAATATTAAGAATTCATAATTTACTACCGAATCTCGAATACGGGTTTTATTTTGAAAGAACAAATTACATGCTTTTGAAGGAGCATCCGTTTCAAATGGAAATTCTGGTAAATAATATGCTGTCGCCCGTAAGCTATTATGTCTCAGTAGTAAATCATCCTTTTATGCTGCTTGCAAATGAGGGGGAACCGTCAGACTGATTATATATATTGTTGGATTCGTGCTGTTCCAATATCTTTGCTTGTTCATTTCTAAAAAGCTACTGACGCCGAAGAGACAGGCGGTCATGATGAGCCTGGGTATTATGATGTGGATTTTTGTAATATATTCGGTATTATCGGATGCCGGACTTGTAATTGGCATATATGCAGAAATGCCACTTGTGGGTATTGAAAACGGTAGCGATATTTTTATGATTGCGATTATGATGAATCTGGTAATTTTCTACGATAAAGGTATTTGCATGTTTAGGAGGAGTAGAAAAAGTTTGAAAAAGCGTAGCCCGAATAAATATTTTTTATCACGGCGTGAGTATATTTGTGAGCAAGAATTTTATATTGAATGTTTAGAGAATTTAGATGAAAGACAAGATAGACAATGCCAGATAATGAAGCAGTGTGTGTATTTGAATATACATACTAGAGATATGCTGAGAGAGACAGAGAGAAGACTAGAGGGCGAGATAAACCGGCTGAAAACGATTCTTTTAGAACAGGGGATTCCGGTTGAGGCTGATATAGAGAAAGTCAAAGAATATAATTTGAATCAGTTTGAAGCAAAAGCTGAGACAATAAAAAAACAGTTTGAAAAATCAGATGAGCAGGCGGATGATTTCGAGCGAGAAAAGAGTGAGCTTCTAAAAAAGATAGAAAAATGGTTATAGTGTGACAATGTGGTAGCGGTGACAGCAGACCTCTGATTACATAGGCAGAGGTCATTTTTGTTTATTGGGATTTTCTCATATAAATCGTTACTTATTATTCACATACGCTTCCATAATTCTATACATAATACGCTGGTCATCAGGGGACATGGACATATATAAGGCATTGAGCTGTGCCAGCTTGTAGCCGTCGTTTTCCTTATTACTGTCTTCCAATATGTCAGTGAATGAGCAATCCAAATATTCAATTATATTTGCCAGAGTATCAAGGCTGACCTTACATATGCCCCGTTCAAGCTGGCTGATAAAACCAACAGACAAATTGAGGGCTTCCGCCATTTGCTCCTGAGTGACATTCTTCATTTTTCTGTGTATTTTTATTCGCGTTCCTATGGTTTTATAATTAAGTTTCATAATATTATCCCTTTGCTTTTTAAATATTTTCTAATAAAACATGGTAAAGAAACAGAAAGTAATAATGTTATTATTTATGAAAAATGACAATAATATTGCTAAAATATGAAAATTATACTAAAATTATATATAAGCTGTTTAGTAAAAGGAGAATCGTTTACCAATGATAAAGAAAAATTTGGATGCAAAAAGAAAAGAGAAGAGTAATCGTCGTGGTAATCATGAATTGATAACTTCAATGCGCCAAGAAATAAATGAGGCAAGTCAGGAAAGAGAAAACGAATATATTAAAGTAATGTACGCCAGGAAAATTGCGGTTTTGAAATGCCGGGAGATCGTTATGATAAGAAAAGAAAACAGAATAACAAAATTTTATACGGCACATGGTATATATATGGAATATAAACCACTTATAGATATAGAAGCATTGCTTCCAAAATATTTTATACGATGTAATGCCAGTACTATTATAAATAGGAAATATGTCAGGAGCTATAACCACACAGGACTTGTTATGGAAAATGGTGAGGTGTTGAAGATTGGCAGAAGCTTCAAGAATAAGGTGCTTAACAATAATACAGAAGAAGATAAGGAAAAATGGTAACGAGTAGTTATTATAAGAGCAGTCACCAATTATCCAGAAAAATCATAGCATAAAGAAAAAGGGGTTTTTATGGATTATACAAATTTTGTACCTGTAGTAGGTACAATTATAAATATTTCAAGGGGAAATGATTGCTGTGGACAGATGATATCCCTGCGGACAGGTAATGGAATCGTTAATTTTGCAGTTCAATCGAATACATTGGTAATTGGCAGCAGACAGCTTAGGATTGGAATGACGGTAGCAGCCTTTTATAATAAAAACCTTCCGGTACCACTAATCTTTCCACCGCAGTATCAGGCGCAGATTGTTACAGTGCTTGGAAGAAATGAGCAGATTATGCTGAATTTCTTTGATGAGAATTTGCGGGCGACGGATCATTCGTTACAATTAAATATCGCAAGCAGCACAATTGTAAAAACGACAAATGGACAAAATGTGACATGTGACCTTGGAAATAAGGCATTGTTGGTGTATTATACGACTACAACAAGAAGTATTCCTCCTCAGACCACACCAAGACAGGTTATTGTGCTATGTTAATTTTAAAATGGGGATGGTAATAATTCGGGCATTTTGATATCTTCAGATGTGGTTTTCTCAACTTATAGATAATAAATTTTAATTTAGGGGTTGATTTTTTTACCCAAAGGGAGTATTATACCTAACGAATAAATAATGTGAAGCGAACAAAGGCGTTCTCGTATACGAGGACGCCTTTTCTTTATTATTTTATGGGAAACGTATATGCGTGGAATGAAAATACTCCATAGGGATGCGTTTTGAAATACATATACAGCTTTACATTAATTGCAAAATTTAAGCATGAAAGGAAGTATAAGCTTATGATGAACAAAATTTCAGCCGTATTTGGCTCACATGTATTTTCAGACCAGGATATGAGAGAGCGTCTCCCTAAGGCGGTTTACAAGTCTTTAAGAGCTACTATTGACAGGGGAGAGCCACTTGATACATCAATTGCTGATTCAGTTGCAGCAGCTATGAAGGAATGGGCTATGGAACTGGGCGCTACACATTACACACATTGGTTCCAGCCGTTGACAGAGACAACAGCAGAGAAGCATGATTCCTTTGTAAGTACAGTTGGTGATGGAGGTGTTATTCTTCAGTTTACAGGTAAGGAATTGATTAAGGCTGAGCCTGATGCGTCCTCCTTCCCATCCGGCGGTCTTCGTGAGACCTGTTCAGCAAGAGGATATACAGCATGGGATTGTACATCCCCTGCATTTGTTAAAAATACGGCAGAGGGAACCTGTATCTTATGTATACCGGCGGCATTCACTTCATATACCGGTGAATCATTGGACTACAAGACGCCGCTTCTTCGTTCGATGGATGCCATTAACAAAGAAGCATTAAAGGCATTAAGGCTTTTTGGGAATACAACAGCAACAAGAGTTACATCATCAGTCGGACCTGAGCAGGAATATTTCCTGATTGACAAGGATAAATTTGCACAGAGAACAGACCTTAAGATGTGTGGTCGTACTTTGTTTGGTTCAATGCCTCCAAAAGGACAGGAACTTGATGACCAGTATTTCGGTGCAATTAAGGATAAGATTGCAGAGTATATGACAGAGCTGAATGAGGAATTGTGGAAGTTCGGTATTCTTGCAAAAACACAGCATAATGAGGTTGCTCCTGCACAGCACGAGCTGGCACCTATTTTCTCAACAACGAATGTCGCAACCGACCAGAACCATCTTGTTATGGCAACGATGAAGAAGGTTGCCGCAAAGCATAATCTTGAGTGTCTTCTTTACGAGAAGCCGTTTGCAGGGGTAAATGGTTCCGGTAAGCATAATAACTGGTCTATTTCAACGGACGACGGTGAAAACCTGATGGACCCGGGTAAGGAGCCTGAGAATAATCTTCAGTTCCAGTTCTTCCTTGCGGCAGTTCTTGCAGCAGTTGATAACAATGCAGAGCTTCTCAGACTTTCTGCTTCTTCAGCAGGAAATGACCACAGACTTGGAGCGAACGAGGCGCCTCCTGCAATTATTTCAGCGTATCTTGGTGAGCAGCTTGAGGATATTGTTAATCAGATTATAGAAAAGGGTGAAGCAACTTCATCCCTGAAGGGAAAGAAATATGTATCAGGTGCAAGCACACTGCCTACATTTACAATGGATGCAACAGATAGAAACAGAACATCACCATTTGCATTTACAGGAAATAAATTTGAGTTCAGAATGGTTGGTTCAACACAGTCGATTGCATTCCCTATGATGGTACTGAATACGATTGTGGCTGACCAGCTTAAGAAAATGACAGCTGAGCTTGAGGGCGCAGAGGACTTCGAGGCAGCAGTTAAGATTATGATAAGGGATTTGTTTACAAAGCATCAGAGAGTTATCTTCAATGGAAACGGTTATTCACAGGAATGGGTTGATGAAGCAGCAAGAAGAGGTCTTCCAAATATTAAGTGTATGGTTGATGCCGTTCCTTATCTTGCAACAGATAAGAATGTTGAAATCTTTGAGGGACTTGGTGTTATGAATCAGGCAGAGCTTCAGGCAAGAGCAGATGTAATGCTTGAGAACTATGGTAAGAAGCTTAATATCGAAGCACTTACGATGATAGAGATGGCAAATGAGGAAATTATTCCTGCTGTTATGTCATATCAGGCTGAACTGGCAAAGGGTGCATCCGAGATCAAGGCACTTGGTATTGAGCCAACCGTTCAGGTATCGCTTCTTAATACAATTTCAGAAAAGCTTTCAGAGCTTAAGAAGGCCACAGTTGCTCTTGAGGAGCTTGTAGAAAAGGCTGCTGACTGCGAGGATGACGTACAGAAATGGGCGAAATACTATCACGATGTAGTATTTGCAGCATTTGATGAAGTAAGAAAGCCTGCCGATGAGCTTGAAACACTTCTTCCAAAGGGCGCTTGGCCATTCCCAACATACGAGCAGCTCTTATTTGAACAGTAAACGATATAAATCCTAAGTAAAATAAGGCATCCTGTCTTTACATAAGTAGAGGCAGGGTGCTTTTATCATCAAAATGATAGAATTCCTCTGCTTATCAATTTCCTTTTTGTTTTGCGTATTCGCCAAAAAAGGCAATATGATTTTAGATAACAATCATATGATTATATTTCATATAACTGTTGCTGGATATGTTGTAAGATATAACTATTTGATTTCTTTTAAAAAGTCTTCAATGGATTTTGCATTTGAAGCACATTTTAAGTATTGATTTAATACTGTCAAATCCTTTTCCTTCGGCTTTTCCTTCGGCATGTTCATCCTTTAACATTTCTTCAAAAATCATAAATCTTTCCTCCATTTCACGGCTGTGTTTTATCTCACGGATTGTATTTTGAAGACGTGTGATATATTCGTCTTCAAAATTCACCATACTGTTCTCCAGATCAGCCCCTACAAACTCCAAAAATTTAACAAGTTCCACCGAAACTTCATCTTTATTCTGTCCACATGTGCTTAAAAAGATGCTTCTGCTACCATACTCAAATGCAATATCGCTATCTTCAAGGCATTGGTTTTGAAATGTATATCGGTATTTTCCTTTTCCAAACGGGTCAAAATCGCAGATAAATATGACATAGGTATCGGGAAGTTTTCGGTTAGTGTATAATTTTAATTGGCAAAAATAAAGGGAAGAAGTAAAATACCTCTT
>CAZATW010000082.1:0-6334 GCA_964488185.1 uncultured Coprococcus sp.
GTATGCTACTTGACTCTTGAGTACTAGGTTTTAAGAGAAACGACGGAAGTCAGGTATTAAATGTTTATTTAGGTCAATGACTGTCATCGGATTTTAGAAAGATTTTTAGTTATTGCTCCTCCATAAAATACATCCTTGCTCCAAAGTCCTGAAAAAATCTTGTTTCCTCATTATATCCGGTTGCTCCAAACGACTGCTTAAGCTTAACGCCCTCCATAAGCACATCTCCCGGTACTGTATAATCCTCGGTTTCTCCCGGCATCTTCACAAATTTTGCCAGAGTATTGTGAACCAGAGAATCCTGCTTTACATGTACGGGCGATACGGTGTTTACCAAATCTCCAAATAATTTCAAATCATATTTTAACTCCCTGTTGTAAAAATGATATATTTTCTCTTTCGCCAGTCCCTTGGCAAAGTATTGCTCGAACTGTGTATTCGGAACGACAAGCTCCTGCATAAGCATCCCCACCGCCTTGGTCTGATCCTCAGATACACATGTCCATTCGTGGATATTGCCATTCCTGCCGCGGTAGAAATGCCCCATCTGAAGCACCTCTCTCCACTTCTTATATATGTCAATCTGAAGCTTAATCTCCTCCAGCTCCTCCTTCTTCATATCCCGCAGATTACATTCATATCCGCACACTCCAAACGCAGCCACAGCAAAACGGGTGGCAAGCGGAGTGACCCGGAGCGTCTGATGGTTCGGGCAGGATGAAATATGTGCGCTTATGGTTGACAAAGGATATCCATAGCTGTACCCGGTCTGCCCATTTACCCTGTAGAGGGCATCCGTATCGTCGCTTGCCCAGATCTGCGGAAAATAGCATAACATACCAAGATCAAATCTGTTTCCTCCGGCTGCACAGCCCTCAAATAAAATATGGGGAAAACATTCAGTCAGTGTACCTGTCAGACGATACAGTCCCATTATATAACGATGCCCTACCTCCTCCTGATGCGAAGCATCCAGATATTTGGAATAATAATCGGAAAAAATACGATTCATATCCCACTTTACATATGAAATATTCGCAGAAGAAAATACTTTAGTCATACATTCGATCAAATAATCCACCACTTCAGGATTGCACAAATCCAGAAGTCTTTGGTTTCTCCCTTCTGTATGAGGCTTTCCCGGTATATCAATAGCCCATTCAGGATGCGCATGGTAAAGCTCACTGTCCACATTAACCATTTCCGGCTCTACCCATATTCCAAAATCCATTCCCAGCGCATTTATTTTATCTGCCAGCCCCGAAATACCATTCGGAAGCTTTTTCTTATTTATAATATTCCAGTCCCCCAATGAGCATTCATCATTATCACGTTTCCCAAACCAGCCGTCATCCATGACAAAAAGCTGGATGCCCACCGATTTCCCCACTTTCGCCAGTTTTAACAGCTTGCTTTCATCAAAATCAAAATAAGCGGCCTCCCAGCTGTTAAGAAGGACCGGCCGCAGCTTATTCTTCCACTCTCCCCTCACAATACACTGCCTGACAAAATCATGCATATGTCCGCTCATACCGTTAAAACCCTGATTGGAAAATGTCATAACCGCTTCCGGCGCTTCGAAATCCTCTCCGGGTTCCAGAATAAAGCAGAAGGACTGTGGATTGATTCCGGTTACTATACGTGTCTTTCTGTATCCGCTAACCTCCACTGCCTCATAATGATTTCCGCTGTATATCAGATTAAATCCGTATACAGTCCCTTTATCCTCTGTTGTATCAGACTCGGACAGCATTACAAAGGGGTTCGCACGGTTTGAAGAACTGCCGGTATAGGAATAATTTACATGTTTTCCGGCAATTACGGGTATATCGTTACGCTGCATTTCCCTTGCCCAGCTGCCGTTAAAAGTGGACAGCACATAACCATCCGATGCAAAGTCAACCTGGGTGCTTAAAAGTCTTTTCAGCCTTATGGTTTCACTGCTGTTATTTAAAAGTCTGGCACTTCTCACAATTACATCCTGCTTTTCAAATACTGAGTAGTGTAATTCCAGTGTAAGCCCATAGCCTTTATCTGTCAGGGTCACAATCAGCTCCTGTGTCTTTTTTCCTTCATCATAAGAGGACGGCAGGGTATTAAGCCCCTGTTTTTCTTCTCTTATTTCTGCATGATCATACAGGAAATCTGAGGTATAGCTCCCGTCTGCATGAATAACTTCTACAAATGGTTCGCGGATATCGCCTTTCCCGTAAGAAGACATTTCAAGGCACATATCCTCCAGAGAAAAATTCCTGTTTTCCCTGTCATAGGTATTAGTATTGCCGGGTGCAAAAGCATGCTTTTCAGAAAGCGGGTTCCCATCCTCTTTTCTTTGAATTGTAATCTTTTTACCATAGTATAAATGTTCCAGATGGCCTGTTTTGATTACCCTGAAGGCATAGGTGGTACTATGAGTATCAAGAACCCATAAATTATCAAGCTGTCTTATCATTTTCCTTTACCTCCAGAGTTGCTTTAATCTCCTCCAGCTTCTCATCAGTAAGAATGTATTTCTTCTTAAATACTATAAGTCCGATAATCAAAACCAGAATTGGAATGATTGTCATACACATACGAAGCCCCATCCTTGAAGATTCGTCAATGGCTGTAAGCACTGCCGCAGTTTCGTCCTTACGTATATGAAATACGGAAATTACAATTGAAGCCGCAAGAGCCGCAATACCTGATGCCAGCTTAACTACAAAGGTCTGCATGGAGAAAATAACCGACTCATCCCGGCGATTGTTCTTAAGCTCTCCATAATCTACTGTATTTGCAAGAAATACGGTCACGATAACATTTAACATTCCGATTGCCGACATAATAAGGAATGCAGGTATCAGCAGCAGATACACATTTGATGATCCTGAAAATGCTATAATCAATAAAAGAATATATCCTGTCATTGCCATACAAAAACTTACGTAGAAAATCTTCATTGTATTCATAAATTTACGAAGCAGCGGAAACAGGAACATCATCGCAATAATCTGAAAGCCTCCGCCGAAGGTATTAAACAAAGTATAATTAGTCTCCCATGAGGCCGGACTGAAATCGTATTTAAAGAAATAAATTACCAGATTTGATGTAATGTATAAGGCTGTATTAATCATAACGATTGCTATGACCATAACCATAGCCTGATCATTTTGAATAAGGGCTTTAAACATTTCCCCGACAGAAGCGGTCTTCATTTCCACAGAGGACTTTTCCCTGATTGTCATACATGTAATGGTTGTAAATATTATGAAAAGCGTGGCAACTATAAGGGCAAAATATTTGTATCCCAGACGCTCCAGCTCCGTATCATTTCCGCCTCCTGCCAGTTTTCCAAGGGAAGATACGCTCATTACGGTAATGATTGATATTACTGCGGATCCTACGCCTGCGCAGGAACGCGCCAGTGCGGACAGCCCTTCGCGCTCTTTTCCACTTTCAGTAAACGCAGGTATCATTGACCAGTATGGTATATCCATCATCGTATAAGTTACGCCCCAGAGAATGTATGTGACTGCCGCATAAGCCACCAGCCCACTGCCGTTTAATGCGGGCGGAGCCGAAAACATTAAAAACAGTATAATTGCATTCAGCAGGGTTCCTATGAAAAGCCATGGGCGGAATTTGCCCCATCTGGTCTTTGTCTTTGCCACAAGAACACCCATGATTGGATCATTAAACGCATCAAATATACGGGCGGCGAAAAGAATTGCTCCCATTGCAACCGCACTTATACCCATAATGTCCTGATAATAATACAGAATATATGATGCGGAAAGCATATATACCATATCCTTACCTACCGCTCCTATTCCGTATGCGAACTTTTCGCCTCCGCTAAGCTTCTTTTTTGTTTCCATGCCGTACTCCTCCCAATTAATTATTATATTTTAAATCCATTGCAAGCTTCACTGCCTTATATGCCCCGTCATATAAGCCTGCAGATTTATTTGTAACAATGGCGTCACACATTTCATTTAACAAACCGGTGTTCATAAACATGTCTGTCATCTGCAGGGTATGAGGAATATCCCGGCACTCCAGGGTTCCCTCCCCCATTTCGGCGGAGTGGATGGCTCCCCACATCTCATGCTTTCCCACGCGTCTGATAAACAATTTTGGTATAGGATAAAACGCCAGCTCGCTTGGTTTTGTCACAAGCACATCTGCACTTCTCATAAGAATATTGGTGCAGTAAACAGCTTCAAAAATGTTCCTGTGCCAGAAACCATGTATTCCTGTTATTTTATTTGCGGGATTAAGCGCAGTCTCCGCAAATGTCTCTGTATCCTTCCAGTTATCAAAATGTTCAACGGAAATCTCCTTCATATCAGGCAACATTGCAATAAGGTCGTCCCATACATTTCTGTAATCTCCCACATTTACATAAAGCGCAGCTCTGCCCGCCTTAATCTCAGGAATCAAATGTGTAATGATTGCGGCAAAAATCTCTTTTTGAGCGCCGGCTCCTCCGATGGTCAGAAGAAATCTCATTGGTTCCTTCCTCTGCCTGCGCACCAGCCTCGCCTTACAGTCCGCTTCAATATTCTTTACCAGCTCATGGTCAATGTAATGGCCGACATAAACCAGGTCTTTACCCGGCATTGGACTGCATATTTTATCCTTATTCATTCCGTTTAAAATACGATATCCCATGTAAGCGTTCTTGCACTGAACAGTGTGTACCGCACCCTCGGACAGATGAAGCGCCATAGGCCAGTTATCCGGAATGGCGTTTACCACATACTTCATTCCTGCATGTATGGCGGCCTGTGCCGGCCACACATGAGTCCCGATAACGGGAATATCCTTCGGCACATTCCGATATACCGGCGCCATGAGCTCTGCATTTTTCTGATCGGAAGAATTATAAGAAAGCGCCCGAAATCCTTCATAGTTCAAAGGCTCCCACACAAGCTTATTAAACAGCGTATTCCGGGAAAACCTTGAGCCAAGGGAATACAGCTTATTCTGTGCGCTGACAACCTTCGTACAGGTGGTCTGCCCGTAGGAATTAAGATCCATCCAGTATGGAGTATATCCCATGGAATTTGCCGCAGAAGCCATAGCCATGGAAATACGATAGTGTCCAAATCCCATACGGATGTTCCCTACTATAATACCCTTTTCCATATCAAAATCCCTCTGATCAGTCGTCTGCGCCTTATCGTAATGGGCATTTGTGTCCGGCGCGCCCACTAATATATTCCGTACTCCCAGGGAATCGCCGATATAGGGATTTCTCTGTATATACGCCGAATAGTCTGTATCCGTATCATTTCCAAACCTTTTTTCAAACTTTTTCTTAGACCTTACCGCCTTTTTATAATCCTTATCCGAAATCTCATTTCCGAAAATTACCTTTGATTTTCCCATTCCTGTCCCTGTTTTACCTCTCTTTTCATTTAAACAGATATTCGTTATATCTTATCTCACTTAGCCCTTATTCCGTCCACAATAATGCTGACGACCTGATTCAGCGCATCCCTGTAGGAAATCTGATTTGTAATCAGAATATCCCTTTGAAAAAACTGTTCCAGCGTGGCTTCCAGTATAGTCTTTACCATAATAACATTTACCGGTCGGACCACCTCTTCCTCCATTCCCTGATTCAGCAGGGAAATGGTGCTCTCCCATCCGGACTCCAGTCGTTCTTCCACCCTGCGATAAATATCCGGATACTTATCCTTCAGGGAATACATCTGTCTGAAATCAATATTCTCATAACTTTCCGGAAGGACTCCAAGGATTTCTGTTATTTTATCCATTGTCGATAAATCAGTATTATTTACAATATCCGCTTCGCTTTCTTTAATTTTGTCAAAACAGTAATCCACCATTTCGCAATAAAGCGAATTTTTATCAGCAAAAAAGGTATAGATTGTTTTTTTACTTATGGAAAGCTCCTTTGCAATGTCGTCCATTGTAAATTTTAATCCCTTTTTATTAAACAGCTTTATGACCGCTTCCAGAATTTTTTCCTTCACTTTGTCGCCTCCTGTCAGGAAACTAATTTATATGCTTTCAGTTTCCTGTATTGTAGCATCATATGCCGAATCCGGCAAGAAACTATTTTAACAAAAATAGTTTCTTCTTTTTGTGCATAATGACATAAAAAACACCTGCCAGTATGTATCAGAAACTTTTAATCATCTGTCATGAACCCGGGTTTTTTCTTTTTTTTACTTTTCCTGACAGCATCATCAGAAAAGAAAAAGCCAACCAGCCTGCAAGGGTAAGAACCATACCGATATTCAGCCCCGGCGGATAATATATCATTTTCCGTTTTCCGTCGTAGTACTAGGAAAGTTCCGACGTTTTCCTCTGTCTACTTTTT
>CAZATW010000083.1:0-6331 GCA_964488185.1 uncultured Coprococcus sp.
TCCATTCCTGCCAGCATCGTCTTTTCCACAAGGCTGCTTCGGTTCTGCTTCTCTTAAGGAACTCCTCACACATTTCTGTAAGCACCTTGCCGCCAAAGTAAAATCTGTCCGGATATTCCTCAAACAGCATTACTGCACAGCGACCATCTCTTGCGTTAATGACATCAATGTCTGTCAGGGTAAGTGTCTGGTTTAATACTTCATCCTTCTCCAGCTTTGTCATTCCCTGTGAAATAATCGAGCTGCCTCGTCTCTTGTTTCTAATGTCTGCATAACTCATGCTTCCTTGTCCTCCTTTCGCAGAAAATAGTTGTCGGATTGCCACCTATCCGGTGAGCGAATCCTTGGGATATTTTTCTTGTTCATATAAACCTCCTAGTATTTATGTCTCAAAATTTGAACCATTTTCTCCATATCTAATATCTCCACCAATAAAGTCCTTGCCAAGCTGCTTGCAGGCTGTAAATACTAAGTACCCTCTACTGTGGTTGCTACAATAAGTCTTCGTTGAAGCTCCACTAGTTTACTGTGTGGGTGCATTTTAGGTTTGTTTTCAAGCCATACATCAGGTATGCTGTGGTCTGTCCAATACCTCCTTGCAGCAATGGGAACTTTTTGAAATATGATGAGGTACTCTGACCTCCTCCTGGTTCTGTATCCCATGCCAATCTTTCCCTTATCCCACACAAGCAAATCTACAAGAGTAAGCTCTGTGCCGGCATACCAGTCAGAAACACTTTGGCAAAGATGAAATTTATCTACCCACAAAAACAGGTATCCACTCCCTTTAAGCACCCGGTTTATCTCTCTGATAAACTTAATAATGGCTGTTTTATCCATCTGTGGTAATTCACATCTGGCTTTCCCCCTGCCTTCTCCCTCATTTCCGTATTTCAGTTTATCTAAAACACCACGATACTGAGGGTCAAAAATGCAGTCGCTATTGAACTGTCATTTATGTCTGCAAGTAAATCCAATCCATCAGCCAGATTTTTATAATTAAGCTAATATATGCTCTCGTCCTTCAATGCTGCCATTTTATCCCCCTGTAAAATTCAACAAAAAAAGACAGCTATGAATATCATCTCTACTCATAACTGCCTTAACGCTGTTTAGTTATTTTATTCTATTTTGCTATCTTCATTGTCTTTCTGTTGTAAATAGAACATTGCCTTTTGTGTTTCAATTTCTTCCCTTAATTCCTCTTCTGTCGGGAGATAAAGCTTATACTTTGTGGCAAATAACTGTTCATTACCATGTAAAATAGAGTACCTTGCTATATCCTCGTCGGTTTCTGTACTCATTACAATGCCAAGCGTCGGATTGTCATCAGATGCCTTTTTTAATTCATCATACATACGAATATACATATCCATCTGTCCAACATCCTGATGCGTAATTCTATCTGTTTTTAAATCAATCAACACAAAACACTTTAGAATGTAATTATAAAAAACCAAATCAATGTAATAATCTTCTTTTTCGGTTCTGATATGCTGCTGTCTTGCAACAAACGCATACCCCTTTCCAAGCTCCATAAGGAACTTCTGCATATTAGAGATAATACACTTTTCTAAATCTGTTTCTGTGAAATCAGTATTGCTTGACAATCCCAAAAACTCAGCTATTACTGGATTTTTGATAAATTCCAGCCTATCATTCTGATAATCTGATGTTTTCTCAATCATCTCTTGCTCTACCAAATCTTTTTTCTGTGATTTTAACAGCCTGTAATAATACTGGGTATCAATATTACGCTGTAGTGTTCGTACACTCCAAGTCTGCTCATATGCCTCCTTCTCATACCAGCTACGAGCCACTTCATCATTCACTTGTATCAAAGCCCTATAATGTGACCACGAAAGTCTGATATTAGATTGTCGACACACTGTGTCGACAATCTTTGGAAAAGCTTTGTAAAAACGCAAACAGTGATAAAGATTACTTCTATCGTATCCCTTACCATATTCCTCCGTTAATTTTTTCGACAGCTCCTTTATAATCCTTGCTCCATATTCAGCACGATTTTCACCCTCAAGTTCTTCCTCAGAAATTCTATATCCGATAAGCCAGTTTCGTTGCGAAAGGATGGTATTTACAGCTCGATATGCTTCTTTCTGCGAAACATCAATTATACTCTTAATATCTTGTAATATATTTCCCGTTTTTTGATATTTATCCATAATATCATTGTTTTCTATTTTTTGAATTTCATTCATTTGTTGCACCTTCTAACATAAATTTTGTCAAATCTTGTATTCCTTATACCTCCACCATTCTATCATAGAAATTTTATCTACTCAATGAAAACTATCTTATATCTTCATATAGCCATGGACGGGGAATCTACCATTGTAATAAGTATTCCTTCAAAACCCAGCTTCGGATTCAGGCACTTCTTTACCTTTCCTATGGTTTTGATAAGCTGTTCAAGACCTTTAAGTGGCAGATATGCAGCCTGTACCGGAATTAAAACCTTATCCGCTGCTGTCAGGGTATTAACTGTTATCATCCTCAAACTTGGCATACAGTCAATCAGAATAAAATCGTAATTATCCTGCAGCATTTCTATGTATCTTCTAAGTACAGTTTCCCTGCTTATTGCATTTGCCAGAGAAACCTCCAAGCCGGACAACTCAATGTTGCAGGGAATTAAGTCAACACCTTCCTCATGGGAAAGTATTTCCTCTGTCAAATCAAAATCTTCGTCATTGATAACCTTTGCCATAATCGTTGCAAGAGAAACCTCCATTCTGTCCGGCTCCTCAAATCCCAGACTTGCAGTAAGCGAACCCTGGCTGTCTGCATCAATAAGCAGCACACTCTTTCCCTCTCTTGCCAAGCCTATTCCTAAGTTTGCTGTGGTTGTTGTCTTGCCAACTCCACCTTTCTGATTTGCTATTGCTATTACCTTACATTTACTGCTTGCTCTTTCCGCTGTTTTAACCATAGTACAATCCTCCTGTTAATTAAAATGTTCTGCCTGCACCACTATATTCATTCACTATTTTTATAGGTGTCTTACTTTGCTCATACTTCTTTTCTTTATCTACTCTGTGTATTTCTGTGTATAACCTCTTGTACTTTTCAGTACCCTTGTTACTAAAAAATGTTGATGTGTTTTCGAGTCTGACTCTAGAATCTCGTTCCATAAGTCTGATAAACCATCTGATGTCATTTTTTGTTCCCTGAAGTCTTACCTTGAGCATCACTATCCTCCTTAAATTTTTTAATAGATTTCTATAGCACAAAAAAGGACACTCTCTAAAAATTTACTTTTAGAAAGTGTCCTTTTGCGTTTGCAAAATATTAACTTTACTTAATGAATATGTGCACTATCGGGCATTATTGTTCATTTTTTTGTGTGACTTTTGTGTGACTTTTCAATCCACTAAGTCCGCCAACCCGCATAAACACTGGCTTTATTTGTCAAGCGTCTTCATCGTCGGGAACAGCAATACATCCCTTATTGCATACGAATCCGTAAGCAGCATCACAAGTCTGTCTATACCAAATCCGATACCGCCTGTAGGTGGCATGCCGATTTCCAATGCGTTAAGGAAATCCTCATCTGTATGATTGGCCTCTTCATTACCTGCTGCAAATGATGCCTCCTGGGCTGCAAATCGTTCTCTCTGGTCGATTGGGTCATTTAACTCTGAATAAGCATTTGCCATCTCACGTCCTGTAATGAACAGCTCAAAACGCTCAACATATTCAGGATTATCCGGTTTCTTCTTTGTAAGCGGCGAAACTTCAAGTGGATGGTCCATAATAAATGTAGGCTGAATCAAATTCTCTTCTACATATTCCTCAAAGAAAAGATTGATGATGTCGCCCTTTGTATGTCTCTCCTCATAATGGATATTATGGGAATCCGCTAGTGCTCTGGCTTCTTCAAGCGTATGAACCTCTGAAAAGTCAACCTCACTATATTTTTTGATTGCATCTACCATGGTAATTCTTTCAAACGGCTTGCCAAGGTCGATTTCAACACCGTTGTACATAACCTTAGTTGAGCCTACTACCGTTTCAGCCAAATGACGATACATGTTCTCTGCCAGTTCCATCATTCCATAATAATCTGTATATGCCTGATATAACTCCATAAGGGTAAATTCAGGATTATGTCTTGTATCAACACCTTCATTACGAAATACTCTTCCGATTTCATATACCTTTTCAAGTCCGCCGACAATCAGTCTCTTAAGATAAAGCTCAAGGGAAATACGAAGCTTTACGTCTTCACTTAACGCATTGTAATGGGTTTCAAAAGGTCTTGCAGCAGCACCACCTGCATTTGCAACAAGCATCGGTGTCTCAACCTCAAGGAAGCCCTGAGCATCCAGCCATCGCCTTATCTCGCTTATTATCCTTGAACGGGTGATAAATGTCTTCTTGGAGTCCTCATTCATAATCAGGTCAAGATATCTCTGTCTGTATCTCACATCTGTATCTGTCAGACCATGAAACTTCTCCGGAAGAATCTGAAGGCTCTTTGTAAGAAGGGTAATCTCTTTTACATGTATAGATATTTCACCCATTTTCGTTGTAAATACCGTACCCTTGATACCGACGATATCACCGATATCCATCTTCTTAAATGCCTTATATGGTTCTTCGCCAATTTCGTCTCTTGCAACATAGCACTGTATATTACCTGAAATATCCATTACGTTACAGAAGGAAGCTTTACCCATCACACGCTTTGCCATAAGACGTCCTGCAATGCTTACATCCTTACCTTCGTATTCATTATATCTGTCCTTACACTCTTGTGCATGTGTATCTGCATCATATTTCGTAATCTGAAACGGATCATTTCCCTCCGCCTTAAGATTTGCCAGTTTCTCACGGCGAACCTTTCTAAGCTGATTCAAATCCTGTACTTTTTCCTGATTGTTCTTATTCTGCTCTGCCATCTTACTGCTCCTGTCTCTTAATATCAAGGATTCTGTATTTAAACTCTCCATCAGGAGCCTCTACGGTAACTTCCTCTCCTACACGAGCTCCTTTTAATGCTACACCAACAGGTGATTCATCCGATATTCTGTTATTCATGATATCTGCCTGCGTTGAACCAACGATATCGTACACGATTTCCTCATCAAATTCATAGTCAAATACGGTAACGGTACATCCAATACCGACAACCTCAGTATCGACCTCATCCTCATCTACAACCTCAACATTTTTCAGGATTGCTTCTAACTGTTCAATTCTGCTCTCTATATCTCTCTGCTCATCCTTGGCAGCATCATATTCTGCATTCTCTGATAAGTCGCCCTGTTCTCTGGCTTCTTTTATCTTAGCAGCTATCTCTCTTCGTTTGTTTACCTTTAAATCCTGTAACTCTTCCTCAATTTTTTTAAGTCCTGAATAAGTAACTACCTGTTTTTTATCAGCCATGACCGACTACCTCCTCAAAAATATAGATGCCACGCAAATATTCCTGCATAGCACGTCTCATTATATTCCAGTTTTTATGCAATGTCAAACAAATAAAGCGAACACATAATTCTATGTGTTACCTCAGATTTATTCTATATTCTTTTATATAAAGAAACAGCAGGAATGTTTTGCTCTCCCGTATCAAGTCTGACGACCTTACAGGCAAGCTGTTTTGCTGCTTCTAATGCATGATTTACAAGTGCGCAGCCGATACCTTTCCCTGCCGCACAAGGTCCTACCAGCAACAGATGAATAACCTTCACCTTCTCATCCGGCTCTTTACTTGGCCAGACGATTTCTCTATATTCATCCGGCTGCTTCCGTCTAAAATCATGCTTTCCATTACAACACCATCTTCTTCATAAACATACAGCGCATCATTCTGTAATGCTTTCACCGCATCTAATAGTGTCGGATAAACCCCCTCTTGAAAAACAGTGTAAGCACCATATTTTTTCTCGTGCGAAAAATGCTCACGATACGTTTGTTCTATACTATCTAAATCTGAACTGACAGCCCTTCGTATCATTTTATTTTCCCTTTTCATTGATTCTGTTTTATCTTTTTAACTATAAATCTATCCAATATCAAGGTAACAGCCGACAAGACAAAAATGACCATAATTACTGAACTTATCGTTCCATATGCTATTATCAGGCATGTTTGCGCTATTATCTTCTGCGTCATGATAAGTCCGACGGTGAGGCAGCAGGTAACCAGTATCAGAGAAGAAGTCATAATCGTTTTAATTGACAGGTTCATAGCCTTTGCAACGGCTGGCTTCTTCTCTTGTCTGCCCCGCAATTCCCTATAATTACTGAGAAACATTCAAGACTCGCTCGCGAGTCTTGGCGCGGGATTCGTGTCAGCGTTAGCTGAC
>CAZATW010000084.1:0-5081 GCA_964488185.1 uncultured Coprococcus sp.
AAATAATTTTGAAATTTTTACATTTTTCTATTGACATTTATTAGCTGGACTTTTTTGCAACCAATTCTGCATCTTCCATCAATATAATTGATTGACTGCATAAATTTATAACGCTGCTTGCAAATGCAATACATATGTTTTTTCATTATACTATATATTTCCAAATTTTACAAATCTGTAATTTGTTTTAATAATTACGAAACAATTTTTCTCATTTCTATTGATTGTTTCACTTTATTTGACAAAGTTAAAAATTTGTTAATAATTTTGTTAAAAAAATCCTAAAATATGGTGCTATAATAATATGTGCTTTTGGAAAAAATATTAAGCCCAAACGCTTAATATCATGAAATACGATAAATAATATTATATATTTTAGATTAAATGAACAAGCGTGATCAATATCTGAAAAACTACAACTTGTATAACTCGATGGGAGGTAATGTTATTTATGGATTTAAAACAAAGAAATAAGGATTCCGCATACCTGCAATTTGATAAGTATGTTAATTTTGATCACCCTCTTGTTGAAGACAAAGCAAAGGAGCTTGCCAGCAAATGCAAAACGCCTCTTGAAATTATAGAAGCAGTTTACTACTTTGTAAGAGATGAGATAGCACATACATGGGACAACAAAGATTCTATTGTGACAATCTCTGCATCTGATGTATTGGAAAACAAAACAGGAATCAGCTATTCTAAGGCAAATCTGCTTGCCGCTCTAATGCGCTGCAACGGAATATATACAGGCTTTTGTTATCAGCGTGTCAAGCATCTTTCTACAGGAAATAAATTTGCACTTCACGCTTTAAATGCCGTATATGAACCGGATTTGAAACGATGGATAAGGCTTGATGCCAGAGGCAACAACTACAAATTTAATGCAGATTTTACTTTAAATGAAAGACAGCTTGGCCATGAAATCAGACCTGAGCTTGGCGAGTTTGAATTTGACGATTTAATTGCAGTTCCACTGCCGTCAACCATGCAGGTTCTTGAAAACAGCACAAATCTTATAAAAATGTATTATAATGATTTGCCTGATTACGATTCATAATGTATAGTAAGAGTATGTAAAGAATAATCAGATACCCTGCTATCTGACACCATTACAAACAGAGGAGTATAATTATGAATAGCAATGTAACAATTATGGAGCACCCGTTAATTAAGCATAAGATATCAATGCTTAGAGACGAAAACACCGGAACCAATGAATTCAGAACATTAGTAGAAGAGATTGCAATGCTGATGGGATATGAGGCACTTCGTGATCTTCCGACAGAAGATGTGGAAATTAAAACGCCTATTGAAACATGCATGTCTCCTATGATATCCGGCAAGAAAATGGCTATTGTCCCTATTCTTAGAGCCGGTCTGGGTATGGTAAATGGTATATTGGCTCTTGTGCCTTCTGCAAAGGTAGGTCACATCGGTCTATATCGTGACCCCGAAACCCATGAGCCACATGAATACTATTGCAAGCTTCCAAGCCCAATCGACCAGAGAACCATTCTTGTCGTTGACCCTATGCTGGCTACAGGCGGTTCAGGCTCAGAAGCTGTCACCTTCATCAAGCAGCACGGTGGCAGAAACATCAAATTTATGTGCATTATTGCTGCGCCTGAAGGACTGGAACGTCTTAAAAAAGACCATCCTGATATCCAGATTTATGTTGGACAGCTAGACCGCGAGCTTAACGAAAATGCCTACATTTGTCCGGGTCTTGGGGATGCAGGAGACCGTATCTTCGGTACAAAGTAGGCACAACAATGGATTCATAAAATCAGAGAGCTATTTTTCTAAGGAATTTCAGTATTGTTTTATAGATCAACGATGTCAGCAGGTGTGACAACAATATGTGTTGCACCTGCTTTTTCAGTTGCTAAAACACTCATTTCATTCTTTATATCCTTAGAATACTTACTATCATAATAGGACAAACTATACATATGTACTTAATAAAATAAAAACATTAGGTTGGTTATTATTGCTATTTTCGACATTTTTCGTTATAATTTTAAGGACTGTTTTAAGATGTACTTAAGCTTAAAGCAAAATAGAATGAAGGGAGAGTTTCAATGAAAGACTCTAAAGAAAATTTCAAGCCTTTTATTCCAGCCGATAAGGTTGTACCAGAATTTACTCCTACGGCAGTTATTCTCGGTATCATATTGGCTGTAGTATTTGGCGCAGCGAATGCATATCTTGGACTGAGAGTCGGCATGACGGTTTCAGCATCTATTCCTGCCGCCGTTATTTCCATGGGTGTTATTCGTTTTATTTTGAGGAAAGATTCTATTCTTGAAAACAATATGGTTCAAACAATAGGTTCTGCCGGTGAATCACTGGCCGCCGGTGCCATATTTACGCTTCCTGCCCTGTATATGTGGGCACAGGAAGACAGTTCGGTACAGATTCCATCTTTCCTTACCATAGCCATACTGGCTATAGCAGGTGGTATCATCGGTGTACTTTTTATGATACCGCTCCGTACTGCTCTTATTGTTGAAGAGCATGGCGTACTTCCATTCCCGGAAGGAACTGCATGTGCAGAGGTTCTTTTGGCCGGTGAAGAAGGCGGCAGCAAATCAAAGCTTGTTTTCTCAGGTCTTGGTATTTCCGCTGTCTACAAATTTATTACAGACGGTCTTTATTTATTCCCGTCTGAAATCAACTGGAACATATCCGTATACAAAGGCTCTGCTATCGGTATGGATGTACTTCCGGCACTCGTTGGTGTAGGTTACATTTGTGGTGCAAGAGTTGCATCATATATGTTAAGCGGTGCAATAATCGGTTGGTTTGTTCTTATGCCAATTCTTCATATGCTCGGTTCATTAGGTGGTGCCGATATCATTTTATTCCCTGCTACAAAAGCCATTGCCGAAATGAGTCCGTCAGAGCTTTGGAGCAATTATATCCGTTATATCGGTGCAGGCGCGGTTGCCTGTGGTGGTATTCTAAGCCTTATCAAATCACTACCACTTATCATTAAGACCTTCAAAAAAGCACTTGGTGGTTTTGGCCGTAAGGGCGGAGACCTTCGTACAGAAAAAGACCTCCCTCTTTCATGGGCACTTGTCGGCGTAGTAGTTGTTGCCGTTATTTTAGTTTTAGTACCATCCGTACCAATCGGCATTATCGCAGCAATCATTATAGTCGTATTTGGTTTCTTCTTTGCAACCGTATCATCACGTATGGTAGGTGTCGTCGGGTCTTCTAACAACCCGGTGTCTGGTATGGCGATTGCTACTTTACTGATAGCAACAGCACTTCTCAAAGCAACAGGTCATGTCGGTATGTCAGGTATGACCTCTGCTATATGTATCGGTACCGTTATCTGTATTATTGCCGCTATGGCAGGTGATACATCCCAGGACCTTAAGACAGGTTATATAGTCGGAGCAACACCTTACAGACAGCAGGTGGGCGAATTAATCGGAGCTATCTGTTCAGGTCTTGCCATTGCCGGCGTTCTCTACCTCTTAAACAGCGCATGGGGATTTGGTTCTGAGCAACTTTCCGCTCCTCAGGCTACTCTTATGAAAATGGTAACAGAAGGTGTAATGAACGGAAATCTCCCTTGGAATCTTGTATTCCTTGGAATATTTATCGCCCTTGCCGTAGAAATAGTCGGTATTCCTGTTCTTCCATTTGCAATCGGTTTATATCTGCCAATCCACCTTTCAGCACCGATTATGGTCGGTGGACTTATCAAGCTGTGGATTAACAAGCGCAAATACAAGAACGATGAAGAACGCAAAGATGCTGACGGAAAAGGTATTCTTTTCTCCTCAGGTCTTATTGCCGGAGAAGGTTTAGTGGGTATTCTCCTTGCAATCTTCGCCGTTATCGGTATTGGTGACAAGATTAACCTTACAAATTATGGTATTAATCTTGGACAGATTGGAAGCCTTGTATTCTTTGTATTGCTTTGCGGAACACTCATATTTGCGATATTAAAGAAGTCCAATCAAAAAGAGGGAAAGCAGTAAATGGCATCTAAAAAAAAGAAAATAAAGGTCGTTCCACAAAACTATATGGACAAGATACCCCAGAGGGCTGCCGACCACCCTTGGCATGAAAAGGAAGACGGTATCGTTGAAATCGATATGCCACACAATGACTTTTATTCAAGAATAGCACAAAAGTATTTCAAAAAGCCAAAGGTGAGCCATATCTCACTCGACAAATACGGAACAGTCGTTTGGAAAAATATAGACGGAACCCATACGGTATACGATATCGTAAACCTTATGGAGGAAGCCTTCCCTGATGAAAAGGAGCTTATGCTGAACCGTGTCGTTACCTATATGGCAACACTGGAGTCTAATAAATTCATTACGATGAAATAATAAAAGAACCGGAGCATTAAATCGTTATGATTCAATGACTTCCGGTTCTTTATTATCCCTGCGCATCCTCGCGGAGCGTATATCATATTTATAACTTTTTCTCTATATCGACATTTCAATCTGTCATATATTTTTTCTTATACATCATAAGAACTGCTATTCCAAGCGTTGACATCAACAGAAGCATCATTGCTCCAGCAGTATTACTACTGTCTCCTGTTTTTGTTCCTGTTCCCGTCGTTGTCAGCTTTTCATCAACCATCGTGATATACTCAACTATTTCTCCGTTTACGATAAGACTGCCTTCATCATCCAGCTTAAATGTAATATCAGCCGCTGTCTTATTTACGGATAGTATTAAGATACGATTGTAATGCAGTGTCCGTCATCCCTTTATTCAGATGTCTGGTAAGTCGCTCTACGGAATTAACCTTTTTTGAATCTTCATGAAGCTGGTCGACAATATCGGTCAGCAGGCAGCTTCCGGAGGCAAGCATGCCATAGGTCATGTCGGCGGTAAACTTTCTGTCTGGTTTTGATTGCAGTTTGGAAATTTTATTGGAAAAAGTTAAAATTTCCCTTTTCAAAGTATAAGTATTTGATGTAAAATTAGTCATGAGGAATCCCCTTTCTTTTTGTTTAGTAAGTTTTTTGATTTGTAACTTAATTTTACATCAAAATGGAACAGGATTCCTTATATTTTGGGTATTTTTTGAAAGTTGT
>CAZATW010000085.1:0-4400 GCA_964488185.1 uncultured Coprococcus sp.
TCAGCTAACGCTGACACGAATCCCGCGCCAAGACTCGCGAGCGAGTCTTGAATTTCTGATATCTAAATATTAGAAAAAGTTTATCCTTATTTTATTGACTACTAAAATTAATAAGACTATAATAACTTTCACATTTGTAGAAAATGAGAATATTCCTCATTTTCTACAGTTCTTGAGGGTGAGCGCACATAGCGGGAATGCCCAGGGGGATGCCCCTTTATTTTTTATGGTAAAAGGAGAGAAACGATGCTGCAAATTTTTAAAAATCTGAAAGCATATTGGAAATCAGTGATTATAATATTTCTTTTATTGATCGTTCAGGCATATTGTGATTTGTCATTGCCTGCTTATACCTCAAATCTGATTGATACAGGTATACAAAATTATGGAATTGAGCATTGTTCTCCCGAGCAGATATCTGATAAGGCTTATATTGTGATAGGAAGCTTTATGGATGAGGAAGCAGACAGGGCTTTGTGGGAACAGTATTATAAAGATGGTGATGACGGATATTATTATATTACAGATGAAGGTAAAGAGCATATAGAAGCGCTTGATGGAGCCTGTACGATTCCTCTTATGATGTATTATTATCCATACAGTATGGTTGAGTCAGATGAGGAGAATGAAATAAAATCAATGCTTGAAGCATCTGGAATCACGCTTGATGATTTGCCCGCTGAAATGTGGATGGCTATGGGGGAACAGATGAGACCTACTGTTGAGGCAATGGCTGAAAGCATGGGAGAGGATTATCTGAAATCGGCAGCTATAGCTTGTACCAGAATCTGCTATGACAGTATTGAATTCGATTATAGTGATATTCAGATGGATTACCTTAAGTTAGCGGCAGTCAAGATGCTTGCCATGACATTACTTATGGTATTTGCAGCGATTATGATAGGTCTTGTGGCATCAAAGGTGGCTGCCAGAGTAGGATGTACCTTAAGAGAAAATGTATTCAAAAAGGTGATAACATTTTCAGATGCGGAAATTAATAAGTTTTCAACGGCCTCGCTAATAACCCGTTCTACAAATGACGTACAACAGATACAGATGGTTACGGTAATGCTGCTTAGAATGGTTCTCTATGCACCGATCATGGCGGTAGGAGGTATCTTAAAGGTAGTAAATACAGGTGCCGGAATGGGATGGATTATCGTGATAGCAGTTGCGGCAATTCTTATTTTAATAGGTACATTAATGATAATTGCCATGCCTAGGTTTAAATTGATGCAGAAATTGGTAGACAGGGTAAACCTTGTATCAAGAGAAATTCTTACAGGTATACCTGTCATACGTGCATTTGGAAGAGAAGAAAAAGAAGAAGAGCGTTTTGACGAGGCAAATAAAGACCTGACAAGGACTACATTATTTGTAAACAGGGTTATGACATTTATGATGCCTATTCTGATGTTTATAATGTATAGTATAACGATATTGATTGAATGGGTGGCCGCTCATAAGATAGACGAGGGCGTTCTTCAGGTAGGTGCAATGACAGCATTTATCACATATACCATGATGATTATAATGTCATTCCTGATGCTCAGCATGATGTCAATTATTATTCCTAGAGCAAGTGTTGCCGCAAATAGAATTCAGGAAATCCTTGATACTGATAATACGATTTTGGACGCGGAAGATGCAGAGCAGCTTGTGGATGTGAAGGGTGTTGTAGAATATAAAGATGTTTCTTTCAAATATCCGGATGGTGATGAGTATGTTCTTAAGGACATTAATTTTGTGGCAAAACCGGGTACTACGACAGCGATTATAGGAAGTACGGGCTGTGGTAAGAGTTCTCTTATACAGCTTATACCGAGATTTTATGATGTTACCGACGGCAGTGTAATGATAGACGGCAAGGATATCAGAACACTGACAATGGAAAGTATCAGAAAGAACATAGGTTATGTACCACAGAAGGGAATTCTTTTCTCGGGAACGATAAAGTCTAATATCAAATTCGGTGCGAATGAGGCTTCTGATGAACAGGTGAAGCTTGCTGCCGAGATTGCGCATGCAAGTGAATTTATAGACAGTAAAGAAAGCGGATATGACAGTCCTATCGCTCAGGGCGGTACAAATGTATCAGGAGGTCAGAAGCAGAGACTGGCTATTGCAAGAGCCATAGCTAGAAATCCGAAAATATATATATTTGATGACAGCTTTTCGGCACTTGACTACAAGACGGATGTAGCTGTAAGGAAGGCACTTGGTGATAACGTCAAGGACAGCACGGTATTTATCGTTGCACAGCGGGTAAGCACAATCCTTCATGCTGACCAAATCCTTGTTATTGATGAAGGTACTTTGGCAGGAAAGGGTACTCATAGAGAGCTTATGAAGAATTGTGATGTGTATAGACAGATAGCTGAGTCTCAGCTGTCGGAAGCGGAGATTGCAAACAGTCTTAAGGAGGAGGTGTAATTATGGAAGAAAGAAATCAGAATACAGCTCCAAAACGCAGAGGCCCGGGCGGTCCTCACGGTGCTATAGCAGGTGGCAAAAAAGCAAAGGATTTTAAGGGAACGATAGGCAAGCTGTTCCGATATATTGGAAAATACAAAATTGCTGTTTTGGTAGTAATGATATTTGCCATAGGAAGTACGGTATTTAATGTTGTATGTCCTAAGGTCCTCGGTAAGGCAACAACCTCACTGTCAGAAGGAATTATGAACAAGATAAGCGGAAACGGTGGAATTGATTTTTCTTATATTGGGAAAATACTTATCATTTGCCTTTCACTTTATCTGATAAGTACATTATTCAGCTTTATTCAGGGGATTATCATGACAGGTGTGACCCAAAAGGTATGTTATAGGATGCGTAAAGAGGTATCTGAGAAGATAAACAGAATGCCGATGAAGTATTTTGAAAGCAGAACCTATGGTGAAGTATTATCCAGAATCACAAATGATATTGATACGATGGGAAATGGATTGAACCAGAGTATAACCCAGCTTATTACTTCCATTACAACAGTAATCGGGGTACTGATTATGATGCTTACCATCAGTCCGCTTATGACACTGATAGCATTATTGATTCTGCCAATCAGTGTTATGCTTATGGGATTTGTAATAAAGCGTTCACAGCGGTTTTTTAAGACGCAACAGGAATATGTAGGTCATATCAATGGTCAGGTAGAGGAGATGTATGGCGGACATAAGGTTGTAAAAGCTTTCAACAAGGAAGAGGATGTTTTAAAGAATTTCCATGATACAAACCAGACGCTTTATAAATCCGCATGGAAATCGCAGTTTTTTTCAGGACTTATGCAGCCTATTATGATGTTTGTAGGTAATCTTGGTTATGTCGGTGTTGCTATATCGGGTGCAGGTCTTGCGATAAATGGTATTATAAAGATAGGTGACATACAGGCATTTATCCAATATGTAAAGAATTTTACCCAGCCTATCCAGCAGGTAGCACAGATTACGAACATGATGCAGCAGATGGCAGCGGCGGCAGAAAGGGTATTTGAAATTCTGGAAGAGGAGGAAGAAGAGCAGATTGTAGAAAATCCTGTTTCGGCAGAGAGCATAAAGGGTGCGGTAGAATTTGAGCATGTTAAGTTCGGATATAATCCTGAGCAGATTATCATTAAGGATTTCAGTGCAAAGGTAAAACCGGGACAGCAGGTAGCAATTGTGGGACCTACAGGAGCCGGAAAAACGACGATGGTTAAGCTTCTGATGAGATTCTATGATGTAAATGACGGAGCAATCAAGCTTGACGGTCACAACATAAAGGACTTCAACAGAAGGGAATTAAGAGATGTATTCGGAATGGTACTTCAGGATACATGGCTTTTTAAGGGTACTATCATGGAGAATATCAGATACGGAAGACTCGATGCAACTGACGAAGAAGTTATTGCGGCAGCAAAAGCGGCACATGCTCATCGGTTTATTTCTACTCTTCCGGGTGGTTACAATATGGAATTGAATGAGGAAATAACAAATGTATCGCAGGGACAGAAGCAGCTCCTTACGATAGCAAGAGCTATACTTGCTGACAATCCTGTTCTTATACTTGACGAGGCAACTTCCTCTGTTGATACGAGAACAGAGCATCGTATACAGCGTGCCATGGATAATCTGATGAAGGGCAGAACAAGCTTTGTAATTGCTCATAGACTATCAACTATAAAAAATGCAGATATGATTCTTGTTATGAAGGATGGCGATATTATAGAGCAGGGAAGCCATGATGAGCTGATGGCACAAAATGGATTCTATGCAGATTTATATAATTCCCAGTTTGAACAGGTATCATAATGTATTCAGGCAGGCGACCTCTGATTTTTGAGGTCGTTTGTTTTTTGTATCAATTGTTGGAGTTAGTGTATAATTTTAATTGGCAAAAAAAAGGGAAGAAGTAAAATACCTCTT
>CAZATW010000086.1:0-4292 GCA_964488185.1 uncultured Coprococcus sp.
GCGTTGGGGACTTCCACCCGTTAGATTATGCCCATGTCGGGCGAACCAAAAAAATATGAATTGGCTTCATATTTTACTTCTCAAACAATTTGTCCGAAAATTATTTATGATAAAAAATACAAGGAATGGCAAACCGGGACTTATAACATGGACAAATTCATTGATGGAGAAACTACGGAATCATGGAGGTATGCCAAACATCATCCTTATATGAATTCCCGAGGAAGTGCATATCTTCATACGATTTTCTCTTATTATAGAACCTTTTCTTTAGATAAACCTTATGTATATCGAAAAAAAGATAAATTTGGCTATAAAAAAGGGAATAAGGTTATTATCCCTGCTCAATATAAATTTGTATATCCATCTGACAATAAGGTTGGATTGGCTATGGTTCAAAATAGTATAAATAAATAGGGCGCGATTAATGATAAGGGCGAATTAGTTATTCCTTTTAAATACAATGTAGTAAATGATGTATTTATCAATGGAAAGAATTTTGTGATTTATGACAATAATTTGATTTTGATAGATGCTTTAGGCAACGAATTACGTAAAATTAGTGGGTATAATTATCTGATCCCTAAACTTGCAGAAAATCAAATAATAGCATATAACTAAGTAAGTCGTAAAAATTAATTAATACTAAGCCACATGGGTAAAATTTATTTTAAGACCTGTTCCAAGTGCCGCCAAAGCTCTGTTGGTCGCATAAAGCAAGGAATCTGTGGATACATAGTCCACAGGTCTGAGCCATTTGCCCTTGAGGATTCGCCACACCGTCTCAGCTATATTCAGATGCGGACTATATGGTGGAAGAAAGAAGAGGAACAAGCCGCGCTTCTCCCATATTTGACGAAGCCCTTTCATGAGCTTGCATCTGTGTACACTCGCATTGTCAAGCACCACAAATGTATCCTTCTGAATACGCAGCGACAGCCGGTCAAGAAAATCAGCTATCTTGTCAGCCGTCATATTTTCCGTTGTAGAGAAACCATGATACCGGTTGTTTCGGTCGATCATGCCGAAAAGATTGAGTCTGAGGCCTCTTTCAGAAGGGATGTACACATTCTCGTTGCGGAACTGCCAGCCATACGGCACATAACCTTCGGTGCAGATATGGCTTTCGTCTCCGTAATAGAGGTCAATGAGTCCGGCAAATGCCCGTTTCTCGAGTTCTTGCAGCTTCTCGGTCTTATACGCATAGAGCTGCGGCGAGGGTTTGCCCTTGGGACGTTTCCTTATACGTCTATATCTCGCGCCAATGCGGATAAAAAAGCCCTGAAGGTGCTCTCGCTCGCCTCCTTGCCGGAGGCCTGCTGCCAGGCTTCTTTCGCTTTCTTCACACTTTGCCTGTCGTTCTCTATGGCAATGCGCACAGCTTCCTCGTCCGAACAGTCCATGATGGGTTTCCTTCCTCGTCCCGGACGTGTCTCCAGTCCACAGACACCTTCTGTCTCGAAGCGCTTTACCCAGGAATTGACTGATATATGGGTCATATATGTCTGTAATCCGACCTGTTCCGAAGTCAGACCGGTTGATTTCAGCAACACGGCGCGACAGCGCATACGGAAAGCGTGGCTCTTGCCGTGGCGAAAGCCCTCCTCTAATTGCAGACGTTCCTGGGCTGTCAGTTGTATAACTTTTATTTTTGCCATAGTCGTAAGTGTTTATGTAAATAATGCACAAACCTACGCAAAAATTTTGATATAAACTAATTTTCAACATCTACTTATATAAAGAAGTCATATGCCGCATACGATTTTGAGGGTAATCTTATTCTTGAAGACTGTTTCCCATCAGAATATATTTCGAAGATTAATAATAATATCCCTATTAGTGAAATTAAAATACCTGATGAAAAGAAAAAATATCTCCTCTATTTCAATTTTCAATTTTCCCGTTTTCACTATTATATAATTGACGATGTAAATAAAGAATATATTGATTCTATATGGCATACACTTTGGCGGTGAAAACATATTAAATACTTAATATACATTTTCAAAATGAGATTATATCTTATATTCATTTTTTTTATCATTTCAATTTCAAGTGGTGTTGCCGCTGAGACTTCACCAGAGTCTATTGTCGCTTTATTCGGGAAGGAAATGAGCGAATGGTGTAAAACGGGCGATATATCCCATAGGGAAAATATTGACGCACTATGTAATGGAGTTAAGAAGTGTCGCGTTGAAGATAAGATTCATGCGGACTACCAGAAAAAAAGAGGCCTGACTAATTATGAAACATTTATTCTTGATTCATATATGAGTATGTTTCAAACGCTTATGGAGCGAAATATACAGTTCCAGATGAGCAATGTTAAAGTAGGTTCTACAGATATGATGCCGGACGGAGAACTTTCCTTTGTCACTGCTGATATAAAAGTATCCGGTCTCGTAAACTATACTGTTACTGATTTATTCCTTGTACGTGAAGGTAAAATTACCGGGATTTATAGCTACTCATCACTATTAGGATTTTCTCATCTCAATGGCAGTCTTATTAGGGCATTGAAGATTGGAAGGTATTGGTTTGATACAGAATATGAGTATGGGGTTGGATGTAGATTTCTGAATGGCTATACAAAACTAAGAAATGATATAGGAAAAATGGGGTTGATAGACATTCATGGGAATGTTATAATACCGTGTATTTGGGATGAAATATTTTACTATGGTGGTGCTTTTGCTACAGGCACAGATTGTTATGGTGAAGTTATGAAAACTTATGATTTAAGGTATGGAGGAAAAGTTGTACCAACCATTAATTATTTTGCAGATGGGGCTGTATCAAATTGCTTTGTTAATGGATATATGAGAGTTGCATCCAAAAGTGGTCTTTATGGATACTTAAAAGAGAATGATCTAGAGTATAATGTTGAATTTAAGTATACAGGGATAACTGACTTTAATGATGGTTATGCAATAGTTTATCAAAATGACAATCAAATAATAATTGATACAAATTATACAGTATTATTTGAGTCTAATGAAATTTATGAGATATGTGGAAGTTTTCATGAGGGATTGGCGAGTGTTCGAAATAAAAAAACAGATAAATATGGATTTATTGATATGAAAGGTAAATTGGTGATACCTTGCATTTTCAATAGAACCGGTGAATATTTTTCTGACGGATTATGCTCTGTTTATGATGAAGGTTATGATAAAGTGGGGTTTATAAATAAGAAGGGTGAAATTGTAATACCTATAACATTTGATGCAATGGATAGCAATGTAGACTGGGGGCATTACTTTAAAGATGGTTATATAGATGTATGGAAAAAAGTTGATAATAGAAAATATGGAACATTGATAGGCAAAGATGGTAAGCCTTTACCAGATTTTACGTGGGACTATGATAGGGTTTATCGCTTTAGCGAAAACAAAGCTAGATTTAAAAACAAAGATAAATGGGGCTTTTTAAATAAGAACGGTCAGATTGTGGTTCCTGCAAAATATGACTATGCTACGGACTTCCACAATGGATATGCTTCTGTCGAAACAAAGATTAATGGCTTACGTAGATACGGAGTTATAAATCATGACGGAGTTGAGGTAATTCCTTGTATTTATGAAAATGAAATTATTTTTGAAAATAACATTGCTTTAGTCTCATTAAATGGGAAGGTCGGCTTGATAGACGTTTATGGAAACAGCACATTTGCAAAATAAGAGAAAGTAAACTTATCGATGCAGAAATAAAATTAAGGGCTATGAATATCAGATTAATACTTATAATGCTATTTACCTGTTTGTGTCAGGTAAATGCACAAGTAGTTAAGAGCTATATGCAGATGGAAGTATTAGCTCCATCAAGTTCCGGACCAATAACAGACTGTACTCAAGATGTAGGATTATGGGGGGGGAGAATGGAACAAAAATGAAAGCAAGAGTTACCACCACAACAAAAACAAATTGGTTAGGTCAAACTTCAACAGGGTATGGATTTGAAAGTGGTGCACTTATTGAAAATCATATAACCTTTACTAAAAATAGCTACTACCGTGGTCAAGAAGTAGAAAGTTATATCAACGAACTGGTAAATACACCAGACAAAGCAGGATTCTATATAAGCGATGATGGTGAATTTATTAAAAATAATGATTTTAGTCTAAGTAAATAATGCAAATCAGTTGTTTGTGATATATCCACAGACAACTCTTGTGATTCTTAGGGTTGTAAGTGGGTGTATTTGCAGACTCCTCTTGTGATTCTCGTGGTTACAAGCAGGTGTTTTCACAGACTCCTCCGTCGCTTCGCGCCACGCCCTCCGTCGCAAGCTCC
>CAZATW010000087.1:0-4150 GCA_964488185.1 uncultured Coprococcus sp.
GCCGACATCATATATGTTTATGTCCTTGCTATCGAAGTCATAAGTATATTGCTCGTCCCCGGCACTGCCCTTGACAATATTTTTGCCAGTACTCTTAAGGCTGACTAATTTTTGTATGTCGCTGTACTGCCACTTGGTGCCGTCGGAAAATTCGATGTTCTCCACCATGTATCTTCCGTCGCTGTAGCTGTATGCATTCTCTACTGTTACAGCATCTCCTTCGCCGTACCTTATCACAAGGTTGTTTCCTGACCTCTGGATATTAACGCTGTCTGCGCTTATCCCTTCTCCGAATACTATACGGTCTGACTTGCCGTCATAATCATAGACCGTATCAATTCCGTCTCCTACGTTGAAGATATAGGTATCGTTTCCATAGCTGCCTTCAAGCCTGTCATTACCTTTCCCTCCGACGAGAATGTCGTCCCCGCTTCCTCCGTTAAGGATATCTGCTCCTGCTTCTCCATACAGTGTGTCGTTTCCGTTGCCTCCGTTTACGGTATCGTTTCCTGCGCCTGCATAAATTGTTTCGCTTTCGTTATAGCCTGCTGACCAGCCGTAGCCGTTTATTATGTCGTCTCCTTCCGTTCCGTAAAGGTGGTTCGCGGTCATCGCTATCTTATTGATGTCTAGCTTTGTTCCGTCCGCAAACTCTATGTTCTCCACCATGTGTCTTCCGTCGCTGTAGCTGTATGCATTCTCTACTGTTACAGCATCTCCTTCGCCGTACCTTATCACAAGGTTGTTTCCTGACCTCTGGATATTAACGCTGTCTGCGCTTATCCCTTCTCCGAATACTATACGGTCTGACTTGCCGTCATAATCATAGACCGTATCAATTCCGTCTCCTACGTTGAAGATATAGGTATCGTTTCCATAGCTGCCTTCAAGCCTGTCATTACCTTTCCCTCCGACGAGGGTATCGTCTCCGATTCCTCCGTTAAGGATATCTGCTCCAGATTCTCCACAAACAATATCATCCCCGGCACCAGCGTGTATAACATCATTCCCATCACCACCATATATGACATCAGATAAAGTTGTCCCATTAATAACATCATCCCCATCAGCACCTCTGATAGCTCCATACAGTGTTTCGTCCATAAGTCCCACATATTTTTTATCTGCCATTTCAAAATAAGTGCGAACCTTATTGAATATTGCGTAATCATTTTTTACATTTAAGCAATAATATCCCAGATACAAACATATATCAGCAAATGTCTTATCGTCTATCTGTCCCAATTCCATAGATGTGTATAGATATATATTAAAGAAATCCACATCAGGCACAATATTACCATCCGCATCTTCAACTGCATGCAGCTTATCAAAATGCTCTTTTACTCCGCTTCCTATCATGGCAAAACAGTACATTTTAACCAAATCATCATATACCGTATTAAGTATAGGTGCTGCCGCTGAGTTTGGATTAGCTCCATTAACGCCCATGAATGATTCGCCCATAAAGCTTTCAATGACTTTCATCTTTTTTGCATCAACGTATTCGCCTCTGCTTCCCTCTGCTACACTTTCCGTATCACACAATCTGCATAAAATAGCTTCCGTTATTTTTATTTTCTCGTTGTTATTAGTTTCTTCAGAAAATGACCTGACAAGACTTAACAGTTCGCCTGTTTCGTCAGTTGCTATAGCGTTATGAAGTGACCTGACTGTTCCGTAACTCCTCACGTCTGGCAGACCTTCTACCGCATCAGACATGCTTACTGTTACTGTTTCAATGGCATCATATAAATCCGATGAAACCCACATTTCTCCTATATTGGCCTTTGTTCCGTCCTCATACTCAAATTTTGCCACATTTCCAATAAGCGCTTCTGTTTCAGTAGTCTCATTTACATACTCATAATCAAGATGTATGGCTTTAATATGCAGTTCCTTCAGAGTCTTTAATTCACCCTCTGCGGATATTCCGTCCCCGTCTGCATCAACCCACAGCTTAAGCTGGTCAAATATCTCATCATTTGCATCAATAATTCCATCTCCATTAGTATCATACTGTGCCAATGCTTCAAAGCCATTCTTCGCTCTTGTTCCGTCCGCCAGCAGATGATAATCTCCAAATACCTCGCTTCCGTCATCTATCTTTCCATTGTTATTCTTATCAAGTGAAAGTATTGCGTCGCTTCTGGTCCAGTTAATTCGCTCAGCAAAGCCATTGCAGTTCAAATCAAAATATGTACCGTTTTTCTTTTTCTCAATATTGAAGCCATCGCCTGATAAATCAAGAATCAATGGGTCCGCTTTTGTTTTTTCTGCTCCGTTGGTTTTTTCTGAAATTTCATTCAAGTCTGCCTTTTCTATATCATCCAGCGAAATAAATGTTTCTCCGGTCTTATTATTCATTGCAGTAATTATATTATTTTTCATAGTCGAAATCGACTGTACCTTATTATTCATTGCCTCTATCGTCTTGCTGACTTCCTCAATTTTAGAAGCGTCCATCTGCATACTGCCGTTCAAGTTACGCGCAACCGACATAACCGTTGCCATAGAAGCCAATAAACTCTGTGCATTGACAAGATCCGTTTCAGCACCTCTTATTCTGTAACTGTTATTCTGAATTACTCCATAGCCATCAGCTCCCGTACACCTGTCAATATCCTCATAATACGCCTCAAGGTCTCGGACTCTCTGATTCACTATTTTTAGTCCCTCATCAAGACACTGTGCTGCAATTCCAAACATGCTGGAAAATCCTTTGGTTATGTCGGATACGCTTGTTATAAATGACATTACTTTTAAGGTTGCGGATAAATTTTCCGCCACAACTTTATTTTTAAATTCTTGTGTCTTTGCCTCCGAATATCTCTTACTGGCTGTAAGGACTGTTTCAAAGTTTTCAGCATTTTCCAGCGCACCATCGGCAATGTTTACCCATTTACACACATTTCCCCATGCCGGATTCTTAAATCCTGCAAATCCTTCTATCAATGTTTCGATGTTATCGTCAGCTATATCCCTGCAGATTCTGTCATAAAACTCTATTACTTTGTCCTCTTCACTCATTTGTTGTTTCCTCCTGTCTTTTGTCTGTTATACTTGCTATACACAATCCCATTAATTCATCCGAATCGTATATAAAAGCAAGTCCATACCATTTTTCATTATAAATTTCTTGATACTCTAGACTGTTCTCGCCCCTAATAGGCGGCTCTCCCAATTTCTCAAGCACATCTTTCTGTGTATCCCTTCCGGTTACTCCAACAATGTCAAAACAATCCACTCCGTCTGCATATGCATGTAATGTAAATGCATATATCACTTCATCTTCATACCCTGAGCTCATGTTTATTTCCTTGAACTCGTTACTTTCCATATCATCAAAATGTGCTGCACCTATCTTTTCGCCATTATGCAGCAAATCGGCTACTGCCCCGCCTTCTGAAAAAGTGTATCCATCTCCAAGTGTTACCGTCTTTGGCAGTTCACTTACTTTGCATGGCAGGCTTACCTCCTCTCCATAAAGCTTTATGTGTTTCAGCATCTCCTCCACCGTCATGTCCTTTGCCGACAGGCTTGTGTTTTCTGTCTCGGTTCCATTTTGTGGCGGCGGCGTTTCACTGCCTATGGGATTTCTTGTACAGCCCATAAAGCATGACAGTGCCATCACAAGCACCAGCATAACCGCTGTGAATTTTTTGTTGTGTCTTCTTTGCATTTTTGTTCCTCCGTTTCTATTTTTTAGCAATCTTGCTTTAAGATTACTAAGCTTAACCCAAGTATTTGGATTAAATTTACTAATCTCAAATATATTATATTGTTTTTGCATTCTGTATTCTACTTTTTATCTGGCGAATTGCACAAAAAAAGGCTGCAACGAACCACTTCATTGCAACCGAACTATCATAGTAATATTTGTACCCCCTCTTATAACCCTTCAGATACTCTAACCACCTTAGACTTCTAGCTTTGCGCCCTTACATTTCTGAAAGTTTGCCCCTCTTCTCTATATAATGCAATTATAATACCATTATTTTCCATTTCTTGTCAAATATTATGTAACATATTTACTGTATAAATTTGTAAAACCTTGTGTCAACGCCTTAATATTGTCTTTCTCAACTTCTTTTCATACACTATTATAAAAACGAAATCTATCATGGAGGATAACGGCGTTCCGGTAAGA
>CAZATW010000088.1:0-4039 GCA_964488185.1 uncultured Coprococcus sp.
AAATAATTTTGAAATTTTTACATTTTTCTATTGACATTTATTAGCTGGACTTTTTATCTGTAATAAACCTTTACATCCAAAACGATATCAAATGCTGAACCGTATATTCAAGACTCGCGGAGCGTATATCAGGTGGGAGATTGGACTCCCACTGATGAAAATTTGTTACTCGCCGCCTATAGAGGCGGGAGTCATCTCCCATCTGATATATTTTATTATAGAAATTATAGTATTCTCCTCCAGACTGTATCTTGTGTTTCCTCAACTTGGAAGCATTATGATATTGTCTTTTCAAATAAAAACCTCAAGTAATATTTCTATTACCTAAGGTATCGTCATTGATAATGATATTTCTTTCTATTTCCTATCCAAAATAATACTGCCGTAACACCGGATGCCAATTCCGCCACAACGATTGACACCCATATTCCGTCCAGCTTCCAAATAATCGGTAACAGCATAACCGCCGAAATCTGAAATACAACCGTCCTTAAAAAAGATATCATCGCCGAAACGAAACCGTCATTAAGTGCAGTGAAGAACGAGGAGCCGAATATAGGCAATCCTGCAAATAAGAACGAAAACGAGAATATAACAAAGCCTCTAAGTGTCATATCAAGCAGGGTTTTGTCATAGCTTACAAATAACAGCGACAAGGGCTTTGCCAACACTTCTGACGCAATAAACATTACTACCGAGAAAAACCCCATAATGACAAGACTCTTTCTCAGCAGATTTTTCAGTTCCTTATAATTCCCCGCACCGTAATGGTACCCTATAACCGGTGCACTCCCGACAGAATATCCGATGAAGGACGCTATGAAAATCGTATTTACATACATTAATGTACCATATGCCGCAACACCGTTTTCACCTGCATATTTCATAAGCTGAATATTGTAAAGCATGCCAACAACTGACAAAGATATATTGGAAAGAAATTCTGATGTCCCATTTGTACATGCTTTCAGCAATGCTTTCCCGTCAAATTTTGTCTTTGTAAGCTGTAAAAGGCTTGTATTCCTTTTTATAAAATAAATCAATGGGATGACCCCGCCAACATACTGACTAATTGCCGTTGCCAAAGCAGCACCTGCAATACCCCATTTCAATATTGCTACCAAGAGAGCATCAAGTACCATGTTTGTAACACCCGCCACAATCGTTACGGCAAGACCGAGCTGCGGTTTCTCCGCCGTTACAAAAAAGCTTTGAAATTCATATTGCAGTATCAGTGCCGGAAGGGCAACAAGAATAATCCTTCCATAAATAACACACCCGTCGAGCATCTCTCCTTCCGCACCAAGCAGACTTGCTATCGGGTGCAGAAATATAAATGCTATCAACGCAAATACCACACCGCATATGACAGAAACATAAATAAACAATGAAAATAAGCTTTTTGCCCGTTCTGTTTTTCCCTCTCCAAGTGTCACAGCCACCAAGGCACTTCCACCCGTACCAAACATAGCACCGATTGCACCAAAAACTATCAATACCGGTATAATGAAATTCACGGCTGCAAAAGGAGTTTTCCCTACATAATTGGAAACGAAATACCCATCTACAACACCGTAAATTGAAGTAAAAATCATCATAATAATAGAAGGGAGAGTGAAACGTAGCAGTTTTTTATAAGTAAAGCTGTCCGATAATTTTATGTCCATCTTGTCTTATATCCTCTTTATTTCTCTACGAAGTAATGCTAAAATTTTGTGTCAGTTCAACAAGCAGATTACAGTTCATGGTAATATGGGCATATATCCTCATAGCGTCCGTCCTTCATGCGAAATCCCTTTGGTATAGTACCTAATTGATGAAATCCCAGCCGCTCATACAGATGCCTTGCATGGATATTTGTAGCAACTACAGCATTAAACTGTAACACACCAAAGCCATGCAGCCTGCCCTGTTCCAGACAGTCAGCTACAAGCTTTTCTCTTATGATATCAATTTTTCGTCTATATATCTGAAATAGTCTTTTCTATTAACATCCTCTTTATTGTTCAGATACCAGCGATACGCAGCTTCAAGTCCTTCTTTCAATTCCGTAGTTTCCTTCAGCAATGCTGTTTGTTTTGTTATATCCAATCTGTACTCATAATTGTAAAAGCTGAAATAATTTCGCTGTTCAATATCTCCACTTACATTCACTATTTCCAGCGGCACTCCCACGATCCTATAGCAAAGCTTTACCCAATCGTAAATAGTGACCGTTTTTTCGTTACCGACATTCAAGATATGATTTTCCGGCTTCTTTTCTAATATCGCATCTATCATACGACACAAATCCTTTATGTAAAAAAATTGTAATCTCATTTGTCCGTCTCCGGGCATATAGAACTTACGTCTATTTATAGCACATTCAAAGACAAATGCCTCGCGGTACACATTATTCATCGGTCCATACAGATATGGAGGGCGTAAAATATATGCGTTGGGAACTTCCGTTTGTAAGACTGTCTCCGCATCTATCTTATCTGTTCCGTACCTGCCCCAAAACTGATTTATTCCTGTTTCCTGTTCCTCTGTAAATGGCTGGATATTGCCTTCGGGATATACAGCACTTGAGCTAATCATAATATATTCCTTAAAGCTTCCTAACGCTCTCAATAATTCGGTTACATCTTCGGCGGTATATGCTGTTACATCTATCACCACATCAAAGTCATATGATTGAAGCATATCCTTCAGATTATGCCGGTCAGCCTCTATCAAGGTTACCCCTTCTACCTGTTGACGGTGATTACGATTTAAAACATATACCTCATCACCCTTTTCCACATAATAACCTGCAACATATTTGCTGACAAATACAGTTCCACCTGTTACCAAAATCTTTGCCATATTACTTCTCTCCTTTTCGATTTTGACATCGGTCATTTATCAAACATATTTTCAAATAACTTTGTCAGAAAGTTCTTGCTATCTACATTTTCCCCGTCTTCTCTATATTTATGGATTCCTTAAGATATGCCAAGCTATAATTCTTAAACCTGCTATATGAGAAATTCCCCTTTATAAAAAGCTTTTTATATTTATACCAAACAATAAAAACCGTACAACGCATTAAGCATTTTCGTATCATTCTGACCAAGTTGTTGACTAACTGATTTCTGTTTTTTGATATTCTGTATAAAGTATCAGACTGTAAAACAACATGCTTTAACTCATCATTTAACATTTGGGCACATATTGTTCTTAACAGCCTTGAATTCGTTGCATTTGCCAGAGCAGTATAATAGGATAATGCAATCATCTCAGCAGTTACCAATACAATTACTTCGCACTCCAGCCCCATCAGTTTTCTCAGTAATCTAAATATGCCATCAATCCACAATCCCCTTACAGTCTCTATTTCGTATATTTCCATATATTTTTTTAGTGTTTGTGAATGTCTGTTTTCTTCAAGAATAAACCATTTCATGATTTCCTTATATTCCGGATAATGATTTTTCTCTGCAAATATTTCTACCTCTTTAAGCAGATGTCTGCCTTCTGAGCCCTCTCCGATTTGAAATGCCTGAATGGATGGTGTGATTAATTTTATTTCCTTATCAGACAATTCCGAATGATTACTAAAATCTAACTTTAATAAATGTGAATTATTGTATTTAAAATATTCTACCCAGTCAAAGCTTCTAAGCTTCTCTATCTTCGCATCCGTCAATTTCTTCCTTTTCAAAGCATCCACCCCCCATTTTCTGACTCCATGTTAACTAATCTCGCCTTCGGCTCGTTAAGGTCCCAAGTATATGTTCTCACTAAACTCATGCTTCGCATTACTCTGTATAACTTCCTACTAAGCTCGTACCTCGCTAAGTATCCAGTTATCGTTAAGTGTTCACATTATACTATGTTAACTAATCTCGCCTTCGGCTCGTTAAGGTCCCAAGTATATGTTCTCACTAAACTCATGCTTCGCATTCGTTAAGTGTTCACATTATACCACTAAATATAAGTAAATGCTATAAAAAGTGGCTTGAGGTTTGTGTCAAGTAATCGTTGGCAACTTTCTCTTTGTTTTTCTCAATGATAT
>CAZATW010000089.1:0-3916 GCA_964488185.1 uncultured Coprococcus sp.
TTACATCTGTTTTTAAACTACTTACATCCTTTTTCAAGCCACTTACATCTGTTTTCAAGCCACTTACATCTGTTTTTAAACTACTTACATCCTTTTTCAAGCCACTTACATCTGTTTTTAAACTACTTACATCTGTTTTCAAGCCACTTACATCTGTTTTTAACTCAAGAATATTCTTTTCCATGGAACCAAATTTTCCAAGTAGCAAATCAAGCTTTTCACTATCTTGCATATTACCATCACCTCTTTTATCGTATTGAAATGTTTGTTGATATTGATTTTATCCCTAAATCCTTTACATACTTATGCTATCACAAAAGAATTTGTTATGGCAAGTCTTTACGGCTCGCTAATTTGTGGAATCACTCGCCAATTTGGCGAAAATAATGTAAATATTACCTTTTATTTCATTTTCTCGAATATAAACTTGCTTTACCGACATATAATACATCGATAACGAATATGCGAGGCTTTTTATGTGTTCAATAGCCGGCTTTTATAACAGCAGTGAAAATTACATTAAGAAGCAGGAATATTGCAGCAGTCTTCTTACAGATATGAATAACCATTTAAAGCACAGGGGACCTGATGCTCAGGAATTTATAGTGCTTCCGAAATGCTGTATGGCTCATACGCGACTTTCCATAAGAGACCTTAAAACCGGAAATCAGCCTATGATGAAATCTGTCTGTGGCAATCAGATTTATATTGTATATAACGGCGAGATATATAATTCAGATGAGTTAAAAACAGAGCTTATCGGTCTTGGATACGAATTTACCACTACCTCCGACACAGAAGTTCTTCTTCTTGCCTTTATACATTTTGGTCCTGATTTCATAGAACGTGTAAACGGAATATTTGCATTTGCCATATATGATACAGCAAATGAAACCATATATATGTACAGAGACCATTTTGGAATCAAGCCACTATACTATACGACAGCAGGCGATGATACGCTTGTGTTTGCATCGGAAATGAAGGCATTATTCCGGTATCCGGGCATAATACCGACTATAGGCCGTGACGGATTGTGCCAGATATTCGGCATTGGTCCATCCAAGGTTCCCGGCTCCGGTGTGTATAAAAATATTCTGGAAGTAAAACCGGGCCATTATATCAAAATAAGCAAATATGGCAGCAAGGATATAACTTATTACAGAATAAAATCTGCACCTCATACAGATTCCTATGAAGAAACCATAGAAAAAACAGCATATCTTGTAAAGGACAGCATAACAAGACAGATTGTATCAGATGTACCTGTCTGTACCTTTTTGTCAGGTGGTATTGATTCTTCTATCGTAAGCTCCATATGTTCAGGCTGTTTAAAAGCAAAGGGTGTCCGATTAGATACTTTTTCTTTTGATTTTACCGACAATTCCAAATATTTCAAATCCAATTCCTTCCAGCCTGAGCAGGACAGACCGTATGTGGAACTGATGTGCGATTACTTAAATACAAAGCATACCTATCTTACATGTAATATGGAGGATATGGCAGATATGCTCTACGAATCAGTTATATCAAGAGACTTACCTACCATGGCCGATGTCGACTCTTCTCTCCTGTATTTCTGTAATCAGGTTGCAAAAACACACAAGGTGGTACTTACAGGTGAATGCGCAGATGAAATATTCGGTGGATATCCTTGGTTCTATCGTGAAGAGCTGGTAAACAGCCATACATTTCCTTGGATGAAGGATATATCTCCAAGACTGGATATCTTAAATAATGAACTTACCGAATATCTGAATTTGCCAGAATATATAGAAAATCTATACGCTTCCATTGTTTCAGAAATTAATATGCTGCCAGAAGAAACACCTGTCCAGAGAAACAGACGTAAAATAGGATATATCAATATTCGTATGTTTATGCAGACGCTTCTTGACAGAATGGACAGAACAAGCATGTATAGCGGTCTTGAAGCCCGTGTACCATTTGCAGACCATAGAATCGTTGACTATGTCTTCAATGTACCGTGGGAATATAAATTCAGGAATAATACGGAGAAAAGCCTTCTTAGGGAAGCTATGCGAGGATATGTCCCTGATGAAATATTATTCAGAAAGAAAAGTCCGTATCCAAAATCATATAATCCTTTATATGAAGAAATATTATGTAAGCGTATGAAGGATGTACTTCATAACGGAAACGGAAAACTCTTGGAGCTTCTTGATATACCTGCTATAGAAGAATTCCTGGAATCTCCAAAAGATTACGGTAAGCCTTGGTTCGGTCAGCTTATGGCAGGTCCGCAAATGATTGCATATTTAATTCAAATAGATTACTGGATTACAAAATATAATATCAGATTGGAATTATAGAACAACAATTTACTATTTAAAAGCAAAGCTTAACGCAGGGCAAACAAAACGTAGAGATTCAACATACATATTTAATCTCTACGTTTTTTGGTGTATCTACTTAATGAGAACCGGCTGAATCTGTCTGCCATCAAGCGCAGCTTCTATGGTATCAGGTATCAATTCAAGCTTTGAAATAAGAGAATTAGGTTTCTTTACATGATTATCCTGTTCAAACGGAACAAAATATATATTTTTTGTATTCATTAACATTCCGATATTCTTAAAATTCATGCCCATGGCATCATTCGTTGAAACAGAAATAATAAGAGGCTTATTATTTCTTAAATGCGCTTTTGCAGCCATAAGCACTGCCGTATCTGTTATTCCGTTGTTAAGCTTTGCCAACGTATTTCCCGTACATGGAGCTATAACAAGCACATCTAAATATCCCTTTGGTCCTATCGGCTCTGCTTCACATATTGTAAAAAGTCCCTTATTTCCGGTTATTTCTTCTATTTCATTTACAAATTCATCGGCTTTACCAAATCTGGTATCGTACCTTGCTGCATGATTGGAAAATATCGGTATAATATTCATTCCAAGCTCTGCCATTTTCTTAATTTCTATCTTTACTTTATCAAAAGTACAAAATGAGCCGGTTATTGCAAAACCTACATTGCACTTTGATAAATCCATATTCTAAAATCCTTTCATTATAATTGCCTCTGCAAGTATTCTTCCTGACGTATCAGGCGAATATTTGCCCGGAATGCCAAGGCTGTGTTTATATTTGATGTCATGATTATCACAATAATCAAAATCAACCCCACCCGGTTTTGAGGCTATATCTATTATTAATATGTCAGAGGAAACCTGTTTCAGGAAATCCTCTTTTATTACAAGAGCCGGTACGGTGTTAAAACAGAAATCATAGATTGCCGCCTTATCCTTCATGCTGTCAAAATCGGTTATCCGATATCCTGCAGCTTCTGCTTCCGCTCTTGCCTTATTACTTCTGGCAGCTATCGTAACCTCTGAACCCATACATTTTAATCTCTGTGCCAAAGGCTTTGCACATCTGCCATAACCTGTAACAAGACTTTTACTTCCGTTTATGTTTATTCCCCTGCCCATAAATGCATCAAATATTGCACCCTCGGCAGTCGCAATCGCATTTTTACAGGCAACCTCATCATCCTTCATAAAATCATAGCAAACCGTATTATTACGTTTACATTCATTTTCAAGGATATCGGGAATCACACCGCCACACACCATATCACAACTACCTGACATGGCTACAATATCAGCCAGCGAAATGTTATTATTTCTGCTGTTTACATATACCATATCCTTTGATACAGGCACCGGAAGTACCATGATTCCATGTATTTCCTTTATGTCCGATATTTCCTTACAGCCACTACTCAAAATCATTTCACTATCAAACGAATCCATAAAACAGACCTCGTATCCTTTTTCAATGAAATATAATGCCATATAGCAGCTTCTCATGTCTCCACCAATCATATATACAGGCTTCATATATACCTCCTAGTATAATAATGGTGTAGTCAAACAAGACTACTCAGTTAATAAGT
>CAZATW010000090.1:0-3661 GCA_964488185.1 uncultured Coprococcus sp.
AATGTTTTTTTACCTAAAACGGCAGGCAGAAAAGAATTTACCTTTCAGAGCTGATTAAAAGCAATAATACTTTACAAACTAATAAAATGTGGTATACTTAAATGAAAGCAACGTGATATAATTTTCTATATTCTTAATTTTTCCCAGTTAAAATATTAAATTATATAGATAAATTTAGCAGACAAAATGAAGAAAAAAGAAATTAAATACTGAATAATGTTGTTAAATAAAAAAGCAAACAAAATTTTAAATTTGCAGATGAATATATTTAAAACACATATTAAGAAGGGAGTTTATTATGGATTTTAGTAAGGCTTCGTTGGCAGAAATGAGACAATACGTAAAGGAAAATGGAATTAAAGGAGTTTCTGCTTTGAAGAAAAATGAACTGGCACAATTTTTAATGGAAAGACAGAAAAAGACAGAGGTAGCTCAAACGGATTCTATACGTGTCGAGACAATCAAAGTGGAAAACAGACAGGCAGAAATGGACAGGATGCCTATGCCACAGTCAGGTATGATGAGAAATGATACAAGAAATGTGTCAGGAAGACCATCTGTAAGGAATAATGGACCTGCAAGGAATGATTACAATTCGAGAAACGATTATAATTCAAGAAACGATTATAATTCAAGAAATGATTATAATTCAAGAAATGATTATAATTCAAGGAATGCGTATAATTCAAGGAATGATTATAATTCGAGGAATGATTATAACCCAAGAAATGATTATGGCTCAAGAAATGATTATAATTCGAGGAATGATTATAATTCGAGGAATGATTATAGTTCAAGGAATGATTATAATTCAAGAAATAATTATAATTCAAGAAATGATTATAATTCAAGAACGGAATATACGCCAAGAACAGAGTATGCACCAAGAACAGATTATTCCCAAAGAGAAGAAAAAACGGATACAAATCCATATAATGACAGAGACGACAGAATGGACAGACAGGATGTCTATATGGGTAAGGGCTCTGATTTGGACAGCGGAAAAACAGCTAACGGAATATTAGAGGTTATGAGTGACGGTTATGGATTTATCAGAAGTGCGAACTATCTTCCGGGTAATCAGGATATCTATGTATCTCCTGCGCAGATTCGTCGTTTTGGACTAAAAACGGGCGATATCGTGTCAGGAAACATAAGAGTAAAAACCCAGGGGGAGAAATTTAGTGCATTGCTGTTTGTCGGTTCCGTAAACGGAGAACATCCGTCTGCAATTATGGGAAGAAAGAATTTTGAGGATTTGACACCTATATTCCCAACTGAGAGAATAAAAATGGATGGAGAGGATGCTCCTGTACCTATAAGAATGATTGATTTGCTTGCGCCTATAGGCAAGGGACAAAGGGGTATGATAGTATCTCCTCCTAAAACAGGAAAGACCACTCTCTTAAAGCAAATTGCAAAATGCATCAGTACAAAGTATAGTGATATTCATTTACTGGTGTTGTTGATAGATGAAAGACCTGAGGAAGTAACAGATATCAGAGAGTCAATAGAAGGACCAAATGTAGAGGTTATATATTCAACATTTGATGAGCTTCCTGATCATCACAAGAGAGTATCCGAGATGGTGATAGAAAGAGCTAAGAGACTTGTAGAGCAAAAACAGGATGTCGTTATTCTTCTTGACAGCATAACAAGACTTGCAAGAGCTTATAACCTTACAGTTGCTCCTAGCGGAAGAACATTGTCAGGAGGTCTTGACCCTGCGGCACTTCATATGCCAAAGAAATTCTTTGGTGCCGCCAGAAATATGCGTGAAGGCGGAAGCCTTACAATACTTGCAACAGCATTAGTTGAAACAGGAAGCAAGATGGATGATGTTGTATTTGAGGAATTCAAGGGAACAGGTAATATGGAGATTGTACTTGACAGGAAGCTTTCGGAGAAAAGAATATTCCCGGCTGTAGATATTGCAAAGTCCGGAACCAGAAGGGATGATTTGCTTCTCGATGAAAAGGAGCAGGAGGTTGTAACCGCAATTCATAAAGCTCTTTCAGGAAATAAAGCAGAGGATGTTCTTGAGGATGTTCTTAAGCTGTTTATGAGGACTAAGAATAACGAAGAGTTTATGCACTATGTGGAAAAATCTCTTTTGAGAAAGCAGTAGTTTTATTTATTGGATAGGAACATTAAAATTAAAAATTTTGTAAAAAAAACTTGCAAATATATATATGCCTATGCTAGAATAATAGAGCTGTGTTTTATGAAGAAGTCAGGCGAAAGCCTATTCTCATATATCAATAATATATGTAAAGAGGTGAAATTCAAATGAGAGAAGGAATACATCCAGATTACTATCAGGCAAAGGTTGTTTGTAACTGTGGTAACGAGTTTGTTACAGGTTCAACAAAGGAAGAAATTCATGTAGAAATTTGCTCAAAGTGTCATTCATTCTATACAGGTCAGCAGAAGACTGCAAAGGCTCGTGGTAGAATTGATATGTTTAACAAGAAGTACGGTGTACAGGCTTAATAAAAAGAGTGATAGGTTGAGGTTATTTATATAATCTCAACCTATTTTTGCTATATGGGAAACTTTGTTTTTCTATATAAAATATTTTCTATTTGAAATGGGTGATATTGTGAAAAGAGTTCGAATAGGCGGACAGGCAGTTATAGAAGGTGTCATGATGAAAAACGGTGACAAATACGCAGTGGCTGTCAGAAAGCCTGATAATGAAATAGAAGTAGATATACAGGATTATGTATCTCTGGGGTCAAGATATAAAATTCTCAGACTTCCTATTATAAGAGGTGTTGTCAACTTTGTTGAGTCACTGGTGATAGGGGTAAAGACACTTACATATTCAGCTTCTTTTTATGAAGATGAGGAAGTGGTTACAAAGGATTCGAAGCAGAAAAAAAATGACAGGAAGTCAGGACTGGAGGAAAACAGGAAGGAAAAAGCCAAGAAAGAAAAAACGCCGGAGCAACAGAAAAAGTCAGATGATTTACTGATGGCTGGAACCGTGGTATTTTCGCTTGTATTTGCCATCGCGCTTTTTATGATGCTTCCTGCATTTATAGTGGAGCTTTTGGGCAAGGTTATAAAGAGCCATGTACTAATAGCCATTATAGAGGGTATCATAAGACTGGCTATTTTTATCGGGTATGTAGCACTCATTTCACTGATGAAGGATATTCAGAGGGTATTTATGTATCATGGTGCAGAGCACAAGACCATAAATTGCTTTGAAGCAGGAGTATCTCTTACACCTGAAAATGTAAAAAAATATTCCAGATATCATAAAAGATGTGGAACGAGCTTTCTTTTTATCGTTATGGTTATCAGTATCATTGTTTTTATGTTTATAAAGGCAGATACAGCGTGGCTTAGACTTCTTATAAGATTGCTGCTTATTCCGGTTATTGCAGGAATTTCATATGAGTTTATTATGTTTGCCGGAAAGAGTGAATCAAAGCTTGCATATATTTTAAGCGTACCCGGTATGTGGGTTCAGCGGCTTACAACCAGAGAGCCGGAGCTTGATATGATAGAGGTTGCAATAGAATCCGTTGCAGCGGTACTTGATTGGCAGTCTTATCAGGATGCCATGAAAAAGGGTGAGATAGAAGGCTAATATTGTTTCAAGACTCGCTCGCGAGTCTTGGCGCGGGATTCGTGTCAGCGTTAGCTGACA
>CAZATW010000091.1:0-3014 GCA_964488185.1 uncultured Coprococcus sp.
GCCCTGCAGGGTTTGTTTGGTGTACAGAAAAACAGGTCAAATATCATTGAGAAAAGCAAAGAGAAAGTTGCCAACGATTACTTGACACAAACTTATACCTATGATATCTTGAAATAATAGTCAAGTCATGGTATAGTATAAATGCAAAAGGAACAACTGTCCACAAAGTGGTTGACCTCAATGATAAGATAGAAAAACCACCCTATTTACTCGGTCAAAGTTTCAAGGGTGGTTTTTCTATATAAACTAATGACTAATTAAATAAACTAATGTCAGTAGTGCAATTAGAAGCAATCCGAACTGCATCAAGTCATTAAAACTAAATTTGTTCTTCATAAGCACCACCTCCATTCTATGTAGAATAGAGGTCATACCACCCTGTAACACGATTGTTCCCATGCACATTGTAACACAAAAATGTTATCCAATGTGTCGTAAAAACCCCTATGTCAGAAATATTATTTATACCTTCATCATCAGGCTGTTATCAATATCTAACATAGGGGGTATCCATCTCTTAGCTGAAATATACAACCTCTTCCTCGGCAGGATTTGTCAGTGTTACCTTTTCTGCATAAAGAACAGGTCCGTCTCCCTGAAAATCAGGATAATATTCTGTCTTAATGGTAGCCGTTACATCTACCCATTGTCTGTCTACAAGATTCTTTGCGCCTTCATAATAGCATTTATAGCCCACAAAGGTTATGTCTTCCACACAACAGGTCATGGCAAATCTGCCCGGCACAAATACATTCTTTCCATATTGCTTTGGCTTAAATACCATTGCTTTGAAATGAATCTTTTTACCCGTATATCGCTCAGGAACCTCTGCTGCATCCACATACCATATACCAAAGTCATCATCATGGATATCGATGATATCGGCTTTTACATCATAAGGTAAATCTTCCTCCGTATTCTCGTCCTGAGCTACCGAGCCATCCTTCATTTCAAATATAATCTGTGCCCTTCTGTTTACCGCCTTGATTGAACGTCTCCATTCTGAACGCTTGGAATTTTCATCACATCTATTGAATATGACCATATCTGCACTGTTCACCTGTTCAATCATCGTTGCTTTCATATTATTGGAATAAACATCATAGGTTTCTGCATTGACAAATGATAACACCTGAACGACAGTCCACCCCTTCGGAACACGGATATTAAATATCTTGTCCAGCTTCCACATTCCGTTATATTCAATCATTACCTTTTCAGGCTTGTATTGATCCTGCAAATCAAGGAGATGCTCTGTGTTAAGCTGTTCCTCTTCTAAATATTCCATATAAATATTCTGGGCGGCAAGCTCCTTTGCATCATATTCCTCTTCACCATCTTCACATACCAGCAGCAGGGTTCTGTCTCCATCCGTGAACTGTCTGTCAAGTAATGTTTCCTTCACAAATGTTGTCTTTCCGCTATCCAAAAATCCCATAAAAATATATACAGGTATTTCCTTTTCCTGACGTGCCATAATTACATACCTCTTCCATGAATAACAGCCTGCACATATCACACAGGCTGTTTCATTTTACTTTCTTTTAAACCTCAAACAAAAGAGCCAGCTTTTCTTCATCAAGCTTGCTGCCTATCACGCACAGCTTACCTGTAATATCAGGATTGCCCTTTCTAATCTCATATTCACCCGGAACAAGGTCAAAATATAACCATTCTCCCGCATCACTTGGAATAATGCCCTTTGCTCTTAAAATAATACCATATTCCTCTGTATGTGCCAGCTCATCAAGCAGTTCATTCAGCTTAGACTCATTATATTTGTGTGGCGTTTCCACACCCCAGCTTGTAAATACATCATCTGCATGATGGTGATGATGTTCATGTCCATGGTCGTGACAGCCGCATGTACAGTCCTCTCCATGCTCATGATGGTGGTCGTGCTCGTGGTCATGTTCATGCTCATGGTCGTGCTCATGGTCGTGCTCGTGGTCGTGCTCATGCTCATGGTCGTGCTCATGCTCATGCTCGTGCTCATGCTCATGCTCGTGCTCATGTTCCTCTAGCATTGTTTCCTCAAGCGTCTTATGGCTTTGCATAGCCTCCCTGATAGCTGCACCGCTTAAATCATCCCAAGGTGTTGTAACAATAACAGCATGTTCATTATGCTCACGAATCATGGCAACAGCCTTTTCAATCTTTTCCTGTGATGCTGTCTGTGTCCTGCTTAAAACTATCGTATTTGCACTTTCTATCTGATTATTGAAGAACTCACCAAAATTCTTCATATATATCTTGCATTTTGATACATCAGCAACCGTTGTATAGCTGTCCAGCTCTACAGGAAGCTCTGCTGCTACATCCTTTACTGCCTTAATTACATCTGACAGCTTACCTACACCTGAAGGCTCAATCATAATTCTATCCGGCGTATAATCCGATATTGCCTTCTTTAAAGCCGTGCCAAAATCGCCTACAAGTGAACAGCATATACAACCTGAATTCATCTCGGTTATTTCCACACCTGCATCCTTAAGAAATCCACCGTCGATACCGATTTCGCCAAATTCATTTTCAATCAGCATCAGCTTCTCGCCCTTGAAAGCTTCATCAATCAGCTTTTTAATCAGTGTCGTTTTTCCGGCTCCTAAAAATCCGGAAATAATATCAATCTTTGTCATTTTTTATCACTCCTAATCTTCTTTTATAATTCTATATACCAGGGCATTTGCCAAAAGCAGCGTTTTGTCCTGAACAAAGAAGATTCTACCATTACATGGAGCAGTAATCTGACGGATTACATGGCCCTCATACGGATCAACAATATTTGCCAGGATATCGCCTTCCCTTATCAAATCATCATGTCCCTTTTCCGGAAGAAAAATTCCTGAAACATCACTTTTTACAGGAATCATATCACTTTCACATAAAACCTTGGTATCATACATATCCTTATGATTATACTCGATTATATTTTGTTTTGCAAGAAAAGCTAATGTTGCTCAGCTCTGAAAGGTAAATTCTTTTCTGCCTGCCGTTTTAGGTAAAAAAACATT
>CAZATW010000092.1:0-2690 GCA_964488185.1 uncultured Coprococcus sp.
GTAACGCAAAACCAACGGTAGATTTAACAGTGTATGTAGTATATCAGGGGGTGCAAGTAGGATGATTTTTAATCAAATAAGCGGGAACGGTGTTGTACGTTACTACGGTCTGATGTCTGGAAGATACGCCTCAACATCTATAAATATTCCTGTTACGTCAGGTCAGGATTTCGATTTGATGTGTACGGGTGTTATAAGTGGCGTTTCAGATGGCATATTTGCTGTTTCTTCTTATGGCGGTGTTTGCTATACCACATACGCGTATAATGGAAATACATACTGTATTGATGATAATGATTTTTATATTACATTTGGAAACGAAAAAATAACAATTAATGGTCTACCATCAGGCGTTAGTTTTCTTAATGCATATTACAGCTATACTGTTTTTAATGTAGAAAGGGAATAAATGGCAGTAAAAACATACAGTCTCAGCAGCAGCGGAGATACAAATTTGTCGAAGAATTTTAAAGTAAGAGAATTTCGATGTAAGGACGGAAGCGACAAGATTCTCATTGACAGTGAATTAGTGCGAATCCTTCAGCAGATTAGGAATTACTTTAACACTTCGATTACGATTACTTCTGGTTATAGAACGGAATCATATAATAAGAAAATCGGAGGAGCAACTGGGAGTATGCATGTCAGAGGAAAGGCTGCTGACATTCAAGTTAGTGGTGTTGACCCGATTAAGATAGCTATTTACGCAGACAAAATCCTCGGTGATAAGGGCGGCGTGGAGCTTGCCAGTTACGGTGAAGGCATTGATGGATATGTTCACATTGATGTACGCAGTACAAAATGGAGAGCGATACGTTCCACTCGTGCAAACACTTATACCTCTTATTCGACTTTTATGCCGATGGTTAAGACAGGTTCTTCCGGAAGACATGTAACAGTTCTCAGTCGAAAATTAAAGAAATTAGGTTATCTGAAAACTATAACTAATACTTGCAGCACATCCATGATATCTGCAATAAAGAATTTTCAGACCGCAGAATTTCTATCAGTTGATGGTATATTCGGCGTTAAGTCATGGAATGCATTGGCGGAAAAACTGTAATGGAGGATAGTAATGAAAATAAATTGGAAATTAAGATTTAAAAATAAAACCATTCTGGTTTCTCTCTTCGGTGTGGTGATTACTTTTATATATCAGATATTAAGCATTATTGGAATTGCCGTTCCAATTTCCGAAGACAATATTTCTCAATTAGTAGCGTTACTCATCAATATACTTGTTGCTGTCGGCGTAGTTGTTGATCCTACGACAGACGGAATATCTGATAGTGAAAGAGCCATGACATATAATGTTCCTAGGTAGTTGATATAACATGACAATCACATATGAAATATTTGCGTGGATTTGCGGAGTAATTATTACTGCTGGAGCTGCCGGAGGTGTCATATACAAAATCCTTTCTCCTTTTTTGAAATCTCATAAAGATAATATGACATACCGTGGGAAAATAGAAGATACTATTTTAAAATTGAGTAACGGTGTTTCTTTGAATGAAAAGAGATTGGATAATTTTGATCAGATTTATAAGGTGCAATGCAAAGCTTTTCTCGTTATGTTAAATCATATGATAGATGGAAACGGCATTGAGGGTATGAAAAAAATTCGGGATGAATTGCAGGCTACGATTATTGACATGTAACTTCTCCGGTGTGTATAATTCGTATGTAGAACAGTTGATTTTCTGGAAGAAAGGAAATCAATATGGTACGACGAACCTTTACATACGAAGGAAGACGATATGATGTTACAGCAAAAACGGAAAGCGAAATAAGAAAAAAAATAGCAAATAAAAAGAAGGATTTGCAAAAAACATCCTCTTATGAATATGGATTTTCTGAGTGGTACGAGGTGTTTTTAAAGACATATAAATATAATGTCGCATCTCGTACCTATGCTTCCTACGAACAGCGATATAAAAAGCATCTGCATCCGTACTTCAAGAATAAAAAGCTGGGTAAAATAACGCATTTGGATTGTCAAAAGTTCTTTTCATCGCTTCAAGGCTACAGCCAAAATTACATTCACAAACTCTATCATGATTTACATCAGGCTTTTGAAAAAGCAGTGTGGAATGAGTTCGTGGAAAAAAACCCTGTAACAGGCTGTATTCTCCCAAGTGGAGCTACAGCTACCCGCCGTGCGATTACAGCAGAAGAAAGGTCTGCAATTCTCGCAGTATGCAAATATCATCCCTCCGGTTTGTATATTCTTTTCATGCTGTACTGTGGAATAAGACCTCATGAAGCTGCATACATACAAGGAAAAGATGTTGATGGAAATGTACTCCATATAAGAGGGACAAAATCTGCCGATGCAGATCGGTGCATTCCCATTCCTGAAGTATTAAGAAAAGTGCTTCCTGAGATTGGCGCTGAAGAATATTTTATAAAATCTCTCTCCGGTGTTTCTCCGATAAAAGAATCACACCGCAGGAAAATGTGGAATAGCTTCAAAAAGGAATTGGGCAGGTATATTGATGTTGCAGATGATTTAGTTCCTTACTGCTTGCGTCATACTTACTGTACTGATTTACAGGACGCTGGTATTCCAATCAACGTGGCAAGAGAATTGATGGGACATTCTACCATCGTGCTTACATCTAAGATATATACGCACCATTCCCAGAAGACGTTTGACAACGCATTGGAGCTGATAAACTCCCACATTT
>CAZATW010000093.1:0-2603 GCA_964488185.1 uncultured Coprococcus sp.
AATTTGTTACTCGCCGCCTATAGAGGCGGGAGTCATCTCCCATCTGATATATACAATTTTTTTAGCTTCTGTTTTTATTCTATATCAGTCCATATTTCTGTTTGAAATTGAACAATGAGCCCAGAAGATTAGAGTCATTCCTAAAGCGGCATACATCTATCTTCATATTGTCATAGATACGACCTATCCTTGAAAGCTTATCTGCATATTTTTTTATTCCTGCAATAAAATCCGGCTGGGCACTGATGCCACCGCCTATCAATATAACATCCGGATTAAGCGTCATATAAAGATTACAGCAATATTTTGCTATATCAAAATAGTAATCCTCCATTATATCCATAACGATTCCATTTCCCTGTGCTATAAGCTCATAAATACGCTCACCGTTTATTTCATCTGCTTCAAGTCCCAATGCCATAGCCACACGGTAGCATAATGCCCTGGTGGAATTTTTTGTGGACCATGTAAACGGCAATTCCCTGTACTCATATTCAAGACTGTGCATCTCATCGATAGAATTTATCTTATCAATATTCTCCCGCTTCAAGTCATCATAACAAAATGAAATTTCTCCTGCCAACAAATCCCTGCCTCGGTATATATGTCTGTCTACAACGATACCGCAGCCTATGCCTGTTCCAAATACCAACACACAGGCATTTGTGGCTTCACATGCATTTCCTTTCCACACCTCGGCAAGTGCCGCTGCATGACCGTCATTTTCCAATGCAACCCGAACACCTTCGCAGCATTTTGAGACCATCTCACCCAGATGCGCTTCATGCGTATACTTTAGTCCGCCGCCACCATATACGATTCCATTTTCTACATCTATCTGTCCCGGCAAATCAATGGCTATTCCTTCAACATTTCCTTTTCCCTTATAATCATTATATATGGATGCCAATACCTGAAGAAAATCCTCAATACCTTTTTCCGGCGGCATCGGTGTAGGTGTTTTTCCTTTCTCGCAAATTTCTCCGTCACCCGTCATCCATGCATATTTTATAAATGTTGCACCGACATCAAACACAAGATACATTTCTATTATTCCTTATCCATCATATTTTGTTTAAAACAAATCAATTTAATTATATCCTAATTCCCCACTTCTTTCAACCGAACAAATATTTTAAAATAAAAAGAAAATAGTGCCGGATAAACAAATACCACACACTATTTCCTTTTAATCAATTTGTTGGTTTATTTATGGGTTTCTTCTACATATGCCTATTCTTTCACATCAAGTGATATATCATAGCTCTCTACAGTACCTGTTACGGTATAAACAAATTTAACGCCATCAAGCTCTATTTCACCTGCCGCCTTTCCGTCTTTAAAGTCCTCCGTAATATCTACCTTACTGTCTTCTGCAACTAGATATGTCCGGTCATTTTCCACTTCCAGCCTGCCTTCAGCCGGCGTTGATGAATTATAATCTATTTCCGGATTTTCATCAAGGGACTCTCCATCATCAAATACAAATATTTCCTGTGCTTTACCTTCAGGAACTTCATATTCCACAGTACCGACAGTATAATCTCCCTCTTGATGCCAAGTCATATCCGCTTCAGTCTCTTCCCCATTGATAATGATTTTCACCTTTGTTATCCATGTGTCACCTGTTGCCGCATAACAGATTCCGTTTGATACCACCACCAAAAACAGCAATGCTGCAAATGCTGAAACTGCAATTTTAAAACCTTTAAAGCTACTTCTCTTTACATGCTCCATTTTACTTACCTTAACCTTTCCGGAAAGCTCCGCAGGTGCATGTACCTCATCAAATGCATTTTTATATATTTCCTTATTCGTCTTCATCAAGCCATACCTCCTTCAGCTTTCCTTTCAATAATGCTCTTCCTCTTGCAAGACGTGTCCTTACAGTTGACTCCTTCTCCTGCAAAAGCTCTGCAATTTCTTTTGTACTGTATTCCTCATAATAATATAGATGCACTACAACCCTGTATTTCTTGGGGAGCTCCATAACTGCCATGCGAACTGCATTTCCTTCTGTAAGCTGTTCCTCTATACCGCTTTGGTCATTACCTTCATATACAGTCTCTATGCCCTGTTCCAAAAGCTGATAAAGAGAATCAACATTTCTTCTCCAAAAAGAACCCCACAGATTTTTTGCTTCATTTACAGCAACTCTTATAAGCCATTTCCTTATATGCTGCTCATCTGTAAACTCAGGAGCCTTCCGATACAGATTAAAAAATGTATTCTGCACTACGTCATATGCATCCTGTCTGGATTTGGTATAGCTAAGTGCAACACGATATACGATATCCATGTATGTTTCAACTATCCGGTTATATTCATGCTCTGTCACTTTCTATACCTCCGGTACATTATTTGAAAGGCCTTTCACTATATGAACAAATGAATTTGGAAAAATGTTTCAAAGAAAAAATAAATTTTCATATTTTATTTTTTATATTATGTTAAATAATTGTACTTTACATGCTGCTCTCAATATCCGTATTCGACCACTTCCGTATTATCAAATACTGTTATACCCAATATTTTGACCTCATACCCGTCATATTCAAGACTCGCTCGCGAGTCTTGGCGCGGGATTCGTGTCAGCGTTAGCT
>CAZATW010000094.1:0-2594 GCA_964488185.1 uncultured Coprococcus sp.
TCAGCTAACGCTGACACGAATCCCGCGCCAAGACTCGCGAGCGAGTCTTGAATTTGAACGTATGGAAGAAAGTTTTAACGTGTTTGATTTTGTACTTAGCAATTCAGATATGTCGCAGATTGCGTTGCTGGACAAAAAGAAAGCTCATTTTTCTCACATTATGACCCTGCAATGGTAGAGTGGTTTGTAAAGATGGTAGAGGAACGAAAAAACAGCCATGATAGCAGTAAGGAAAAGAAAAACTGGTAAAAAATACCGCCTTAGGTTTTGCAGCCTCAAGGCGGTATTTTTGCATACATTATAAAACTAATTCTTGAATAAAGTATTCTGCGACAATTGTTTGTACGTTATTACGATGATGATGATTGAAATGATTGCTGTCAGTACATCAGATACCGGCATCGAATATAGAACACCGTCAAGTCCAAAGAAAACCGGAAGAATTAATGCAAAGCCGACACCAAATACAATTTCACGCACCATAGAAATCATTGTCGATGCAACAGCCTTTCCCATTGCCTGTAGGAATATAAACGATGCTTTGTTGATGCAGGCAAATATAATCATGCACAGATAGATACGGAATGCTTTTACGGCAAAATCAGTATAATATACACTTTCATTTGCAGCTCCGAATATGCCTATCAGCTGCATAGGTAACAGTTCAACAATAAGCAATGAAACTACACCCACGCAGGCTTCTGCAAGCAACAGCTTGGTAAATAATTTCTTTACACGGTTATTAAGTCCTGCCCCCATATTAAATCCGACAATTGGAATACATCCTGCAGCCATACCTACAACGATTGAAATGACAATCTGAAAAAATTTCATTACGATGCCAACTACTGCCATTGGAATTTGTGCATATTGCTCTTGACCGAAGATTTCATCCAGTGCACCGTATTTACGTATCATGTTGTTTATAGCTGCCATAGCCGCAACAAGAGAAATCTGGGACAAAAAGCTGCAAATACCAAGTACAAGAGTACGGCCTATAATGTTGCCTTTAAGTTTAAAAGCTTCTTTTGAGAGCTGTATTGTCTTTGTGTGGCAAAGATACCAAATTGAGAGTAAAGCTGTAGCTAACTGACCAATTACTGTTGCAACGGCAGCACCCATCATTCCCCATTTGAAAGCAAATATAAAAATAGGGTCAAGAATGATATTTATGATTGCACCTGCAAGCGTAGAAACCATTGCAAATTTTGGACTTCCATCTGCCCGGATAATAGGGTTCATTGCCTGTCCGAACATATAGAATGGAATACCTAGTGAAATCCAAAAGAAATATTCCTTTGAGTGATGAAAGGTTTCATCATTAACGGTACCACCAAATAAGGCAATAATCTGATTACTGAATACTAAATAAATTATAGTCAGAATAATACCAGCTATTACGGTAAGCAATATAGCGTTACACATACTTCGACTGGCATTTTCAGGTTCTTTTTTACCAAGACTGAGACTGACAAAAGCACAGCAACCGTCACCAATCATTACTGCAATCGCAAGTGCAATTACAGTAAGAGGAAATACAACTGTATTTGCGGCATTTCCATAAGAACCGAGATAGCTGGCATTGGCGATGAAAATTTGGTCTACTATATTGTACAAAGCACCGACAAGAAGTGAAATTATACAGGGCACTGCATATTTGCCCATTAATCTGCCAACCTTCTCTGTGGCAAGATAAGATTGATTGTTTGTTTCCATAATGAACCTCCTAAAACGCAAAAAAGACGTAAGTCCATTAGCCGGACTTACGTCTTTTGACTGCTCACTAAAGCGTATTTTAGCATAAAGAAAAATATTTTTTCAAGTGAAAACTTTAAAAAATGTTATAAAGCTTTGAAAATCTGCATAAAGTGATTGTTGTATATGATATATGGCAGCTTGCGACTTGTGAAATAACCTATTGTGTAGAGCGTCAAGCGTTCCTTATTTTAAATCAAAAAGTGCAGCTTTAAAGTCTTTAACATAATATCGGATATTTTTCCTGCCTTTTTGTATAACGGTATGTCCTTCCTGTTCGAGCTTTTCTTTTTGGACTTCAATACCGCCGGGGTACTTGGGATTTAGCTCCCCGTTCGCTTTTAGTGTTCGCCAATAAGGAGTTTTATTTTCTGTCCGCTGATGGCTTGCCCATGCGGCAATCGATACGAAGATGCCCGCAGTAATTGGCTCCGTGAAATCGGCATTATTTGTCCTTGCAAAATATTCACGAATTGCAGAAATGGTAATTAACTTGCCGGACGGAATGGATTTCATTACTTTGTCGTAGTCTGTTGGCGGGGCAAAATACATTCTGCTGCCACCGTATTTTTCAATACTTTTTGTGTCTGTAATTATCTGAATTTTCGGCATGTCCTTCCTGTCATTCAGCATTGCATTAAAATCTTTCTTATCCTCATTTGCCATATTTGTTCCTCCTAGTATCGGTTTGTTTCAATAATACTATACTTGTCTATGTCATGCAATGAGACAGTATAAAGATATTTATTATATATGTTTTACGTAAATGCCGGAGACTCAAGCCAGTTAGTGTATAATTTTAATTGGCAAAAATAAAGGGAAGAAGTAAAATACCTCTT
>CAZATW010000095.1:0-2570 GCA_964488185.1 uncultured Coprococcus sp.
TATGCTACTTGACTCTTGAGTACTAGGTTTTAAGAGAAACGACGGAAGTCAGGTTATATGTGATTTCTGTCCGTCGGACCAAGAGTTTGCCTACAGTTTCCTTCAGATTCCACCTCACGATAGACACCCTTGCTGTTCAGCTATACACTTCCTCGTTGCCTAGGCGTGTTCGGGACTTTCACCCGTTAGAGCGTGCCCATGGCGCGCAAACAAAAAGAACAGCATTTGTTTACGAATACAAAACAAATGCTGTTCTCTTTTTCAACTTCATCGTTAACGGACAGAAACACGCTTAGCAAGTTCTGCTCCAATCAATTAAAGACTGCAAGAACCTGACTCACCATCAGCTGTATAATATACCATACCTGTCTCCGGCTGATAATATACATTTAATTCCTTAACGGACTTCTTATCAAGATTTGCCTTTACCTTATCAATAATTGCTGCAATTTCAATCTGTCCACCTGCGAATTCTATAAATACCTTCTCAGATGCCTTAGCTGGAGCTGCCTTCTTAGCTGTTGCCTTTGGAGCTGCTTCCTTCTTTGCCGGAGCTGCCTTTGGAGCGGTCTCCTTCTTAGCTACTGTCTTCGGAGCTACTTCCTTTGAAGCTGTTTCCTTCTTTGCCGGAGCTGCTTCCTTCTTTGCTGGAGCTGCTGCCTTCTTAGCTGCCTCAGCCTTCTTAACTGCCTCTACCTTGGCAACTGCATCTGCTGGTGTAGCCTTAGTTACCTTCTTAACTTCCTCTGTCTTCTTAGCTGTAGCCATTTTTCAAATTCCTCCACAAAATAAAAAAATATTTATATACTACTCTTATGTATTTATTCATTCAAGCTAGATTGATATTACTCCTTTTTTATATTTTTTTCAATATAAGTAATTTCTTTTCTCCTTTTTGTAACATTAAAAGTCAAAAATTATCAAAATTGGCAACAAAATAAACAAAAAAACTGCCGGGTAAAAACTTATCAGACAGTTTTTATGGTATATTTATACAATTTGTAGAGTTAATTCGTTAAAATATTAACCACTTCATTCAAATGCATGCCGTTTGACCCCTTAATCAATACAATATCTTCCGGTCTTAATAGCGCCATTAAGGAGATTGCAATCTCTTCATTATCAGTAAATGAAAAAGTTTCTGCATGTTTTGTATCACACTCATCGAGAGCCTTCTTAATTTCTTGTGCATGCTCACCAATAACTATGACGGCATCTATCTTCTTATCACAAAGATATTTTCCAATTTGTCTATGATACTCTAAACTGTTTTCTCCCAGTTCAAACATATCTCCAAGAACTGCATATTTCTTTCCTGTACAATCTATATCACATAGTACATCTATACTTGCCTTCATGGAATCAGGACTTGCATTATATGTATCATCCAAAATAGTATATCTGTTTTTCTGGGTCAGAATTCTTTGCCGCTGCCCATGAAAATCCTCATATGCTTTTGATGATATCTCAAATGGTATACCAAGTTCATGTGCAACCGCCATACCCGCCAAAGAATTTCTTATATTATGCTTGCCCAGAACATTCATCCTGACAGTTGCTCTTTCATCTTTATATACTGCATCATATACCGTAAACCCATTTTCAAAACGTATATTTTCTGCTCTAAAATCACAATCCTCTCCGCATCCATACGTCATGGTCTTACAAGACATGGAATCCTTCACCTCATGAAGAAGCAAATCATCACCATTTAAAAGAAGAAGCCCGTTTTCACTTAGGCTGCTGATGATATCCAGCTTTTCATTTCTTATATTCTTCCGGGTTTTAAGATATTCTATGTGAGCCACTCCTATTAAAGTAACAACTGCAATGTCCGGCTTCACCATTGATGAAAGCACTTTCATCTGTCCCGGTTCACTGATACCCATCTCTATCACTGCCGCCTCATATTCATCAGTCATCCTTGAAAGTGTGATAGGTACACCCTGCTGTGAATTAAGGTTTCCTTCTGTATGAAAACATGGTCTGTCCATTGCAATAGCGGCAGTAATCATTTCCCGGGTAGTCGTTTTACCCACACTTCCGGTTACTCCAACCATAGGCATATGATATCGGTTTCTTATGTACAAGCCAATAGCCTGAAGTGCTTTTTCAGTATCGTCAACCCTGATAAATGCCTTTTCTGATATAACAACATTATTATGCTGAGATGTAAGGGTAGCCGCCCCTGTTTCCATTGCGGATTCAATAAATCTGTGAGCATCTACATTTCCTCCCAGAAGCGGTACAAATAAATCGCCCTCTTTTATCTTTCTTGAATCAATACAGATATCCTTAAGCACCGTATTTTCATCTCCACACAAAAGAAAACCACCGGTAGCTTTCAAAATATCCTTTACTGTAATATTTTCCATTCTCATCCCCTATTCTTAAATAGCCACTAAGCTCCCTTAACCCCGCAGTGCACCTCGCCTTTTGACACCAATGCACTGCTCATTGTTTTCGCGGATATTATATCACGATTTCCATTTTTTGTATATATACACCGCTATTTATCAGCTCTGAAAGGTAAATTCTTTTCTGCCTGCCGTTTTAGGTAAAAAAACATT
>CAZATW010000096.1:0-1801 GCA_964488185.1 uncultured Coprococcus sp.
GTTACTCGCCGCCTATAGAGGCGGGAGTCATCTCCCATCTGATATATTATTTCATATTTCGTCTTCTGAACAATGCCATTGCCTATTCATCAGATTTATCTCACAAATTACTATCTGCTTGATAGTTTAACATTATGCTGTATATTTGTCGAGAATAACAAAAAGGATACCCCATATCTGTATTCACAGTATATGGAATATCCTCTTTCAATGCATTCAGATAATTAATCTACAACATATGGTAATATAGCTATCTGTCTTGCTCTCTTAACTGCAACTGTTAAAGCTCTCTGATGTTTCGCACAGCTTCCTGTAATTCTTCTAGGAAGAATCTTGCCTCTCTCAGATATAAATCTCTTTAACTTATTAGCATCTTTATAATCTATTGTAGCAGTCTTGTCTGCGCAGAAAACACAAACTTTCTTTCTTCTGCGAACATTCCTTCTCTTCATTGGAGCATCAGCTCTATCTGTCTTTGTATAAGCCACTTTCTTTACCTCCTATTTTACTTGAATGGTAAATCGTCTTCTATCCCCTCCGGAATACTCATAAAGCCCTCAGCACTTGCATTTGATGGTGATGGTCTGCCCGCAGGCTGATAACTATCACCTGATGACGAGCCACTGCTTGCCTTGCTCTCAGCAAATTCCTGATCCTCGACAACAACATCAGTAGTATAGACTTTGTTACCATCTTTATTTGTATAGCTTCCTGTCTGTATTCTGCCGGTTGCAACAATCTTTGTACCCTGTTTTAAGTACTTCTCAGCAAATTCTGCCGAACGTCCAAATGCAACACAGCTGATGAAGTCAGCTGTCTGGTCACCATTTCTATTAAACCTTCTATCCACAGCGAGTGTATATCTGGCTATAGCCATCTGTCCATCCCCCTGTGAATATCTAATCTCCGGATCTCTTGTTAAACGACCCATTAAAATAACCTTATTCATACGGAAATCCTCCTAATTACTCAGCGTCCAATCTAACGCAAAGATATCTGAGAACAGATTCCATGATACGAATGTTCGCCTCAAGCTGGGCCGGCACATCAGCATCTGCATCAAACTGAATAAAGTAGTAATATGCTTCGCCCATTTTCTGAATTTCGTAAGCGAGTTTCTTGAGTCCACATTCTTCTACATTCGTAATTGTAGCATTAGCTTTTTCAATATAAGCCTTAACCTTATCAACTACGGCTGTTCTTGCTTCCTCATCAATCTTTGCACTAACAACTAAAGTTAATTCATACTTATTCATGTAATTGCACCTCCTTATGGTCTCTGGCCCATAATCAAATTATGAGCAAGGAAATATGATTAATACATCACAGATAAATACAATACCACAAAAAAAATCCGAATGCAAGCAAATTCTTACATTTTAATGCAAAACAATTCTTACATTTTAATGCAAAAGAACGCTTTTATTTATTGAATTTTTATATCTTGCCATTTGCAAGCATTCTGAAAACAATATATATGATATACCCTCTCATTAAACATCTCATTATTCAATAAAACCTTTAAAATTCTTTTCTACCAATTTGCGCGGTACCATAACCTGATGTCCACAGCCTCTGCATTTAAGACGAAAGTCCATTCCTACCCGAAGTATTTCCCATTCATTGGCACCACAAGGATGTTGCTTTTTCATTTTTATAACTTCGCCTATGTTAAATACCATATAGTTCTCTCCTCTAGCTGGCTAATTTAATACAATAAACATATTTTTTTAAAAATGGGTAAAAAAAAGATGCCCAGAACCGGAATCGAACCAGTGACACGAGGATTTTCAGTCCTCTG
>CAZATW010000097.1:0-1511 GCA_964488185.1 uncultured Coprococcus sp.
AAATTTGTTACTCGCCGCCTATAGAGGCGGGAGTCATCTCCCATCTGATATAATATCTTATTATACACTTACTACACTGCTTAGCTCATTATATCACATAATATCTTGCAACGGAATAATCAGTCATTTGAATTTTTAACTCCTTTCTATATCCTGCCAAGTCCCGCCGCCAGACTTACATACACAAGCCCCAGCTCACGCTTGCCCTTCTCATTGGAATAAAGCTCCGTTTCCTCTTGCGTTAAAGGAAATGGTGTCGGTGCGCCCTGCTCGATTGCTGATTGCACATTCATGCATATTTCCTTATATTCCGCATCAACAGATTTTTTTAATGCATCATAGAAGATATCATAAGTTATCGTTTCATCTCCGCACAGGTTATAGCTTTGATGAAATGCAGTTTCATTTCCCAAGCATTTGCAAACAGCCTTTGCCGCATCCTCCACATAAAGCATTTGAAAGCATCCTTCTGCCCCCACTACCCTAGGAAGTATATGTGCCTCCTTCATATAGCGTATCATCAAGTCTTCTCTTCCTGCATAGTTTCCTTCACCGTACAAAATCGCAGGTCTGAGTATCGTATAGGCGAAACCGCATTTGTCAGCCAGCTCCTTGAGTTCCTTTTCAAGCTGTATTTTTCCTGTTATATATGCCGCTACCTGCGCTACACCTGATATTGGTGCAGCATCTGTCTGCATTGCTTCACCTGATGTTGGCATACCCTCTTTCTGTCCTGCCTTGTCTGATGTTGGCATACCCTCTTTCTGTCCTGCCTTGTCTGATGTTGGCATACCCTCTTTCTGCCCTGCCTCGTCTGCCGTTGACATACCCTCAGCCTGACCATCTCCACCGGTAATAGCACCAAGTCTGTTCTCATACGCTGTTTCTTCAGTCTTATAACCTTCAATTCCTCTTTTATATACATCAACCGTACTGATAAAAATATATTGCTTTGGCAGATTTATTAGATTAGAGATAATCCGCTCAATATCTCCCTTATTGTAGCCGCAAAAATCGACAATCACATCAAACTTTCCTTCTATAGACCTAATTATATCCACGTTGTGTCTGTCACCTGTTATCTGACTGACACCATAATCCTCCATGGATACCGTTCCCCTATTGAAAACCGTTATCTCATGTTCTCCTGCCGCCATTTTGACAAATGCTTTTCCATAAAAATAGCTTCCGCCTAAAACCAATATTTTCATAATAATTTTCCATCTCCTCATTAATAATCATCATCTTACTGCTTCCAAATTCGACACCATTTTTATTCATCAATACCTTTTCCGAATCCAAAATAATATTATTTCATCAATACCCCTACGGCATCCCATACTGTTTCTTATTCATCAATTCCTGCTCTGTTTTCCCTTCAAATATTCCATAATCCGCCCATAATTCTCTGGCTTATGAGGATATGTACATTCATCACAGTTTTTTATCATCATCCCCTAGTATAATAATGATGTAGTCAAGAATGACTACCTGGTTAATAAGTTTCTATA